>JBILYJ010000137.1:0-10756 GCA_044377795.1 Reyranella sp.
GCGACCAGTATGTGAAGCTGAAGGTCGTCCTGCCCGAGGTGCCGGACGACAAACTGAAGGCATTCCTCGAGGGCTGGGAAGCCGGTCGTGCCTACGATCCCCGCAAGGAGATGGAGCAGTTCACATGACGACGTTGGACGAACTGCTGCGCCAGCACGGTCAGCTGACGGAAGTCCATGTCGAGCGCTGGGTGTCGCGTGGCCTGCTGCGACCGGCCGGCAGTGGCGACGGTTGGCGCTTCGAGCAGATCGACGTGGCGCGCGCGCGCCTGCTGGGCGAGTTGGTCGACGAACTGGGCTTCGAAGAAGAATCGGTCGAGACGGTGGTCGACCTGGTCGACCAGGTGCACACGCTGCGCCGCCAGCTCGACCTGCTGGGGCGTGCCATCGCCGAGCAGCCCGCCGCGACGCGCGAGGCAATTGCGGCGGCGCTCGACCGCCTGTCGCGGCGCTAACTCAGCGCGCGGCCCGGCCGAGGGTGCGCATGGTCTCGAAGTGGCCCGCCATGGTGGCGGGCTTGGCCGTTGCGACGCCTCCGACGATTGTGTCGCGCACCGGCGCGTAGCCTACGAAGCCGAGAATGTTGCGCTTCAGGTTCTTCACGGCGTGCGCGCGGAAGTACCAGCGGTAGACGAACGCCGGCATGCCCATGGTGACGACGATCCGGGCGCTGCGACCGCCGAGATTCTTCTGGGGAAAGCCGCTGGGCCGATAGGCGAACGCGAAGCCCGGCCGCAGCGCCTGCTCGAAGAAGCCCTTGAGCAGGGCCGGCATGTCGCCCAGCCAGAGCGGGAAGACGATCACCAGGTGTTCGGCGCGCCGGATCGCCTCCTGCGCCGCCGTGATGTCCGGCGGCGCCGTGCCGGTCTCGAATTCGGCCTGCGAGCGCAGCAGGTCGAACTGCAGCGCCCCGATGTCGAGCCGTTCGACCGAGTGGCCGCCCGATTCGGCCCCCTCGGCATAGGCGTCGGCGAGGGCACCGCACAGGCCCTTGCGGGAAGTATCGGGATGACCGTTCAGGATGAGGATGCGTGCGCCCATGCGCGCGACGCTCGCATGGGGACGCGATCCCTTCCTTGATGTGGATCAGGCCCGATCGCTCACTCGGGCTGGACGCCGGCGCGCTTCACGGCGTCGCCCCAGGCGGCGCAACCGGTCTTCAGGATCTCGGTCATCTCCGCCGGCGTCGTGCCGGTGGCGATCAGGCCCATGTCGAGGAGCTTCTCCTTGCCCTCGGGAGTCTGCACCAGCTTGCGGATCTCCGCGCTCAGCCGCTCGACGATCTCCTTGGGCGTGCCGGCCGGCGCCATGAGACCGTTCCAGCCGGTCAGGTTGATCTTGTAGCCGGCCTCCTCGAAGGTCGGCACGTTGGGCAGGCGCGGCCAGCGCTGGGCGGAGGTGACCGCCAGCGGCGTCAGCTTGCCGCCGTTGATCGCGCCGCCGGTCGCGGCGAGGTCCTGGATGGTCATCGGGATGTGGCCGGCCACGACGTCCTGCACGGCCGGTCCGGCACCCTTGTAGGGGACATGCGTCATGTCGAGCTTCTCGGCCTGGTTCAGCATCTCGCCCCAGATGTGCGAGGAGGAACCGTTGCCGAACGAGGCGAAGTTGACCTTGCCCTTGCGCTCGTTGGCCCAGGCGACGAATTCCTTCACCGATTTCACGCCCAGCGAGGGCGGCACGACCATCGCGAGCGGCGCCAGGCCATGCTGGGTCACGGGCATGAAATCCTTGGACCCGTCATAGGGGATCTTCTTGTAGACGTAGGGGTTGATGCACATCATCGACGAGTTCACGTAGACGAAGGTGTAGCCGTCGGCCGGCAGGTTCTTGACGATCTCCATGCCGACCATGCCGTTGGCGCCCGGCTTGTTGTCGACGATCACCTGCTGGCCCAGCACGCCGGACAGCTTCTCGGCGAAGTAGCGGGACACGACATCGGTCTGGCCGCCCGGCGGATAGGGCGCGACCAGCTTGATGGGCTTGTTGGGCCAGGCCGCCTGGGCAAAGGCCGACGAGGCACACAGGATCAGCGCGCCCGCGAGCGCGACGACGGATTTCTTGGACATGTGTTTCTTCTCCCTTGGGCGCGGAGCCTAGCGGGAGCGAAACGCGCTGCCAATCGTCACGCTTCGACGAGTTTCACCGGTATCTTCAGGTAGCTCTGGCCGTTGTCATCCGGCGGCGGCAGGCGACCGGCCCGAATGTTGACCTGCACCGAGGGCAGCAGCAGCACGGGCGCGGCCAGCGAGGCGTCGCGCTTGGTGCGCATCGCGACGAACTCGGCCTCGGCGACGCCGTCATGCACATGGACGTTGCGGGCGCGCTCCTCGGCCACCGTGGTCTCCCAGGCATACTGGTCGCGGCCGGGCGCCTTGTAGTCGTGGCACATGAACAGGCGTGTCTCCGGCGGCAGAGAGAGCAACCGCCGGATCGACCGGTACAGCGTGGGCGCGTCGCCGCCGGGAAAGTCGGTACGGGCGGTGCCGTAGTCGGGCATGAAGATCGTGTCGCCCACGAACACGGCATCGCCGATCCGGTAGGCGACGTCGGCCGGCGTATGGCCGGGGAGGTGCATCACCTCGATGCGCAGGTTGCCGAGCGTCAGGACTTCGCCGTCCTTGACCAGTCGGTCGAACTCGCGCCCGTCCTCGCTCACGTCGGCGGCGTTGAACACCTTCCTGAAGATCTTCTGCACGTCGCGGATATGGTCGCCGATGACGACCTTGGCGCCTGTCCGTGCCTTCAACAGCGGCGCCGCCGTCAGGTGGTCGGCATGGGCGTGCGTTTCCAGGATCCAGTCGACGGAGGCCGTCCGTTCCCGTGCCTTGGCGAGCACGCGCTCCACCGACCTGGTCGACGCCTTTCCGGACTTGTGGTCGTAATCGAGCACCGGGTCGATGATCGCGGCGTGGCGCGTCTCGGGGTCGGTCACCAGATAGGTCACCGTGAAGGTCGCCTCGTCGAAGAAGGCGTCGATGATGGGGTGGGTCATGAATTCCTCCAGTTCGTGATTGACAGATATATTAGTAATCACTAAATTAGCAATACCTAAAATGAACACGACACAGAACATCGATCCCAAGGCGCTTCAGGCGAAAGCCGGCGAAGTGGCCGGCATCCTCTCGGCGCTCGCCAACGACCGCCGCCTGCTCATCCTCTGCAAGCTCGTGGAGGTGGGGGAGGCGACCGTCGGCACGCTCGCGGCCGAGGTCGGACTGTCGCAGTCGGCGCTGTCCCAGCATCTCGCACGCATGCGCGATGAGGGGATCGTCGCCTTCCGGCGCGAGGCGCAGACCGTCTGGTACCGGATCGGAGATGCGCGGATCGAGACGCTGCTGTCGACGCTTCATCGACTCTATTGCGCGGACTGAACGGCCGCGCCGAAAGGATCCATCATGTCCCTGCCAGTCATCGATGCCGCCAAGGCGCGGCAACTCATCGCCGAAGGCGCCGTCCTGGTCGACGTGCGCGAGGCCGACGAAAGGGCGCGCGAGCACATCCCGGGCACGCAGCATGCGCCGCTCTCCACGCTGCGGAGCCTGGAAGCGCCCGGCGCCAAGGCGGTCATCTTCCATTGCCGCTCCGGTGCCCGCACCGGCGCCAACGCCGCCCGCCTCGGCGACGCAGCGGGATGCGAGGCCTATCTGCTCGAGGGCGGGCTCGAAGCGTGGAAGCGCGCCGGGCTGCCGATCTCGGCCGACCGGAGCCAGCCGATCGAGATCATGCGGCAGGTCCAGATCGTGGCCGGCAGCCTGGTCGTGCTGGGGATCGTCCTCGGTCTCTGGATCGCGCCGCCGTTCCTCGCCGTCTCGGCCTTCGTGGGCGCCGGTCTGGTGTTTGCCGGCAGCACGGGCTGGTGCGGCATGGCCAAGCTGCTGGCCCTGATGCCGTGGAACCGGAGCGTTCGGAAGGCGCTGGCCTGATGTTCGCCCCGATCGCGGCGCTCGCCTCGGGCGGTGTGGTCGGCCTCGTCCTCGGACTCATCGGGGGCGGCGGCTCGATCCTCGCCGTGCCGCTACTCCTCTATGCCGTCGGCATGCCTTCGGCCCATGTCGCGATCGGCACCGCGGCCTTCGCCGTGGCCATCAATGCCGCGGCGGGGCTGGCGATGCATGCGCGCAAGGCGCCGATCCACTGGCCCTGCGCCATCGTGTTCAGCCTTGCGGGCGTCGGCGGCGCCTTCGCGGGCGCCGCACTCGGCAAGGCGATGGACGGGCAGAAGCTCGTTGCGCTGTTCGGCGTCCTGATGATCGTCGTCGGCCTGATGATGCTGCGGCCCAGGGACAAGGGCGGCAGCCAGTCGGCCTGGCTGACGCGCGAGAACGCCCGGCAACTCCTGCCGCGTCTCATTGTGCTGGGCGCCGGGGTCGGCCTGCTATCAGGCTTCTTCGGCATCGGCGGCGGATTCCTGATCGTGCCGGGCCTGATCCTCGCGGCCGACATGAAGCTGGAGGACGCGACCAGTGCCTCGCTGGTCGCGGTGACCGCGTTCGGCATCACGGCCGCCGGCAGCTATGCTTGGTCCGGGCTGGTGGACTGGCAGGTGGCGGCCCTTCTGATCGCGGGCGGCGTTGCCGGAGCTCTGGCCGGCACGAAGGCCAATGCCGTGCTGGCACAGCGCAAGGGAGTCCTGACGAGGCTCTTCGCCGTCTTCGTCATCCTCGCCGGCCTCTATGTCGGCGGCCGCGGTCTCTTCGACCTGCTGCAGGCCTGATCAGCCCTTCTGCAAGGCCGCCCACACCTTGTGGGCGGTCAACGGCATGTCGATGTGGCGGATGCCCAGCGGCCGCAGCGCGTCGAGCACCGCGTTGGCCAGCGCCACCGGTGCGCCGTTGGTCGGAAGCTCACCGACGCCCTTGAAGCCCAGCATGTTGTTGGGTGAGGGCGTCACGATCGTCTCGATCTCGAGCAAGGGCACGTCGTCGGCCCGCGGCAGGGCATAATCCATCAGGGTGCCGGTCAGCAGCTGGCCGCTCGCCTCATCGTAGAGAGCCTCTTCCATCAGCGCATTGCCGAGGCCGTGCACGATGCCGCCATGCATCTGGCCCGCGAGCAGCCGCGGGTTCACGATCGGGCCGCAGTCGGCCACGGCCATGAACCGGTCGATACGCGTTGCGCCGGTGTCGGGGTCGACTTCGACTTCGCAGACCATGACCCCGGTCGGGAAGGCTTCCATCCTGTCGGCGAACACCGCGTCGCCGTCGAACGGCTTCCAGGCCGCCAGCTCGAACAGGCCGACCCGCCGGTCGGTGCCCACGACCTCGAAGGCGCCGTCGCGATAGGCGATGTCCGCCGGCGAGGTCTCGAGCCGTTCGGCGGCGAGATCGCGGCCGCGCTCGATCAGCACGTCGGCGGCGCGCTTGAGCGTCGTGCCGCTGATGATGGTCGAGGACGAGCCGCCCGTGCCGCCGCCGTGCGGGATGCTACGGGTATCGCCCTGGCGGATCTCGATGCGCTCGACCGGCACGCCGAGCGCGGCGGCCAGGATCTGCGCGAACACCGTCTCGTGGCCCTGGCCCTGGCTCTGCGTGCCGACCCGCGCAACGAGGCGTCCGGCCTCGGCATTCACCACGACATGCTCGTCGGCGATGCCGCCGGTGCCATGGAGGTGGCACGACAGGCCAAGCCCGCGCCGTTTGCCCGCGGCCTCGCTTGCGGCGCGCCGGGCGGCGAAGCCCGCTTCGTCGGCGGCCGTCAGCGCGGTCTCGAACAGCCGCGGGCAATCGGCGGCGTCGTAGGTGTATCCGCTCGCGGTCGTGTAGGGCATCTCGTCCGCACGCAGCAGGTTGAGGCGGCGCAACTCGACCGGCGTGCGGCCGGTCTCGTGGGCGGCGAGGTCGACCAGACGCTCCAGCAGGAACAGCGCTTCGGGCTTGCCCGCGCCGCGAATCGCATCGACCGGCACGGTGTTGCTGAACGCGCAGTCGAAGTCGACCCGGATCGCGGGAATGCGGTAGAGGCCGGAGATGACCTTGGCGAGGCCCGTGGTCGGGATGGTCGGGGCGAACATCGAGACGTAGGCGCCGTAGTTGGCTTCTGCCTTCACGCGCAGGCCGATGAAACGACCCTCGGCATCGAGCGCGAGGTCCGCCGTGGCGACGAGGTCGCGGGCATGGGCGTCGGCCTGTGCCAGTTCCGCGCGCTCGCAGGTCCAGCGCAGCCCACGGCCGAGCTTGCGCGTCGCCCAGGCGATCAAGGTCGATTCGGCGTAGATCGGGTACTTCGGCCCGAAGCCGCCGCCGACATCCTCGGTGATCAGGCGCAGCTTTTCCTTCGGGACGTGGAGCACCCGCTCGCACATCAGCCGGTGAGGGACCTGTACGCCCTGAGATGAGAAGGTGACGGTGACGAGATCGTCGCCGGTGTCGTAGTTCGACCAGGCGGCCCGCGTCTCCATGTAGTGCACGATCTGGCGCGGCGAGCGGATCGACAGGGTCGTGACGTGCGCCGCACGCGCAAACGCGGCCTCGGTCGCGGCGCCGTCGCCCTTGCCCCAGCGGCACATCAGGTTGCCGGGAACGTCGTCGTGCACAAGGGGTGCATCCGGGGCGAGCGCTTGTGCGGCCGTCACGATGGCGGGGAGTACCTCATAGTCGACCTGGAGCGCCTCGGCGGCGTCACGCGCCTCGTCGAGCGTGCCCGCCACGATCATCGCCACGATGTCGCCGACATGGCGCACCTTGCCGACCGGCATGGGCAGATGCTCCGGCTCGCGGTGGCGATTTCCCGCCGCATCCTTGATCTCGCTGATGGCCGGCATGTGGCCGAGCTTGTCGGCCACGAGATCCTGCGCGGTGTAGATGGCCTGGACGCCGGGCGAGGCGAGGGCGGCCGCCGCATCGATGCCCAGGATCCGGGCATGCGCATGCGGCGAGCGCACGAACAGCACGGCCAGCGCGTCGGCCGGCGCCGTATTGTCGGCATAGCGCCCGCGACCGGTCAGGAACCGCTGATCCTCGCGACGGGCGATCGAATGACCGAGCTTGAGGGGCGCGTTCATCGGGTCCCGCCGGTCCGGGAGGGGATGGCGCGTCGAACCGGCCGGTCTGTTGTAATCTTTGCCACCAAATGTACTCAGTCGTTCGTTAACCCCCATCATACACCGGTTTGGGCGACCAGCATCGACGATGAAATTTCGGGTTTGGATCAAGTCTGTCTTGGCTGCGGCCCTGGGAGTGCACTGCTTCGCTTCCCTCGGCCAGGCGCAATCGCCGGCTGAGCGGACGACGCTCAGCCGTGCCATCGAGCTGGTCGATGCGCATCTCGACAAGGCGCTGCGCGAGACGAATGCCGACCTGAAGCGGCGGATGCAGGTCGAGGCCTATCTGGCGCTGCTGTCCCTGCCGTCGACCCATCGCCAGTACGAGGCCGCCGACCGGCTGAGGACGATCGACGAGGCGCTGGCGGAGAAAGCTGCGTCGAGCGACCGCGAAGTCATCGAAGTGGGCCTGGGCGCGGCCCGGACGTTGGCCGAGGAACGCGACGACCTGCAGCGCATCTTCCTGCTCGACCGGCAGTATTCCGGCCTGTCGTCCGGCGAGGGCGTGAACAAGCAGTACTTCCTTCAGCTCATGCGCGCGAACGACGCCGCGGCCATGAGCTGGTTCTTCCAGTCCATGCAGCCGGGCGTCGGCGAAGCGGCAGGCATCGTCAATCGCAGCGTCGGCGTCGACTGGCTGTGCCAGCATGGCCACCGTTCCCTGGCCCGGCAGGTGGCAACGCGCCTGACCGCGCCCGAACTCGACGCCGCGATGGGGCTGAGGCTGGCCGATCTCGGGGCCTCGGCCGAGGCCGAGCAGCGCGCGGCCGGCAGCATGACCCAGACCACGCGCCGCGCCCCGGCCGGTCCGGAGATCCTGGCGCGCCTGGCCGTCATGGCCAGCCGGCGCGGCGACAGCGCGGAGGTCGAGCGTCTCGTGCGCAAGGTCGTCGAAGCCGTCGAACCGCGGCAACTGTCGCCCGACCGCCGCGTGTCGGTCGACTATGGCGACTGCGACTGGACGCTGGATCGCGGCTTCGCGCGGCGCTGGCAGGCGCGCAGCGTCTACTGGCAGTCGGCCTTCAAACTGACGGCGCAACCCGGCGGCACGCCGCTCGGGCAACCCTATCTCGTTGCGCTTGCGGACTCGGTGGCCGGAGCGACGGCGGGACCGGCTTCGGTCGAGCTGATCGAGCAGCTGATCGCCATCTTCGACAAGAGCGCGCGCGAGAACGGCATCGATCTCACGAATGCCGCGATCCTGTCGGCCGATGCCCAGACCGATCTCGCGCGTCGCAACAATGCGCCGGCGCTCGCCTGGCACGGCGCGCGGCGGTCCCTGATCCTCGCGCGCGTGGCGGCGGGCGCACCGATCGACGACGCGGCGGCCAAGGCGCTGGGCGTGGACTGGGCTGTCTCGTTCCTCGCGATTTATCCCCACTCCCCGCTGGCGCGGAGACTGGCCGGGCTCGCCGGGCCCGAACGGGACATCCTGGATCGCATCAACCCCAAACTGCGGGCGCAACTCCAGTTGATCTCCCTGGTGCTTGAAGGCAATGCGGTCGATGCCCGGGCGCTCATGGAGGCGGAGCCGGCCGCGGTCGACCTCGAGGCCGGTGCGATCCTCCACATCATCGAGGCGCAGCAGAATGCCGGTCTGACGGACCGCGCCGCGGCCGCGCTCGATGCCTATCTGCACGTCTTCCCGGGCAAGGACCTTCCGGCGCTGCGGCTCCTGTTGCTGCAAGGGCAGGTCGACCGGGCGAAGGCGATGCTGCGCGACTTCGTGGCCGGCAGCTCCGGCGCCTTCGGCGTCTCCGACATCTTCGTGGGCGTCATGCTGCTGCGCGAGCAGGGTGACCGGACCGATGTCCCGACGCTCGTGGGACTGCGCCAGGGCGCCGATGCCCAGGAAGCCAGCCGGCGCCTGGTCGAGGTGGCCGATGCGCTCGCCTGGGACGGCGCTGCGAGCGAGATCGAGGCGGCGGCCCGTCCGCTTCCGCGCGAGCTGGCGCAGCTGCCCGCCAAGGACGCTGCCTGTCTGCGCGACACGCTGCGGGGATTGCAGGCCGTCGCCCTCGCGCGGCGCGGCGAGCTGGAGGCCGGCCTTCGCCTGGTCGAAGGTCGCAGCCTCGACCAGCGCCAGTTCTGCTGGGTCGGCAAGGGCTATGACAGCAAGCCGATCTTCGACCTTCGGTTTCTGGTCCAGGAGTGGGTCCGCCGCGGCCACGCCGCGCCGTAGGTCCGGTGCGATCTTCCGAGATCTTCCATGTCGAGTTGACCCACCCGCCTCACCCTGAGGAGGCGCGCGAAGCGCGCCGTCTCGAAGGGTGGGGGCACACGTGGTGCTCGTTCCCATGCTTCGAGACGCGCTCCTGAGGAGCGCTCCTCAGCATGAGGTTGGTGTGATGGAGTCGAGTGCGCTCGAAAAGAGTTCAGGCCGCCAACGCGTCGCTGATCACCTTGAGCGCACTGTCGATGTCGGCGCGGTTGACGTCGAGGTGGGTGACGGCGCGGATGCGGTTGCCGGCGGCGGTGCCCATGCCGACGCCGCGCTCCTTGCAGGCCTCGACCAGCCGGGCCGGCGTCCAGCCGGGTTTGGTGACCTCGAAGAACACCAGGTTGGTCTCCATCCGCGGCACGTCGATCTTCAGGCCCTTGATGTTGGCGATGCCCTCCGAGAGATGGCGGGCATTGTCATGGTCCTCGGCGAGGCGATCCCAATTGTGTTCGAGGGCATAGAGGGCGGCGGCGGCGATGATGCCGGACTGGCGCATCGAGCCGCCCAGCATCTGCTTCTGGCGCCACGCCTCGTGGATGAACTCCTTCGAGCCCGCCAGGCTGGCGCCGACCGGCGCGCCCAGGCCCTTGGTGTAGTCGAGCCACAGCGAGTCGACGCAGGCGGCATAGTCGCTGGCCTTCGTGCCGGACTTCACGACCGCGTTGCAGAGACGGGCACCGTCCATGTGCAGGCTGAGGCCGGCGTCGCGCGCCACCTGGGTCACGCCTTGCATGGTGGCGAGCGGCCAGACGGTGCCGCAGCCGCCGTTCGAGGTATTCTCGATCGACACGAGACGCGAGCGCGGGGCGTTGCGGCTGTTGGGATCGCGGATGGCTTCCTTGACCTGCTCGCCGGTGAAGACCCCTTGGGGGCCGTCGAGCATGCGGATCATGACGCCGGCATTGGCGGCGGTCCCGCCCGATTCGGCATTGATGATATGGGCCGTGCGGTCGGCGATCACCTCGTCGCCCAGCCGGCAGTGCACCCGGATGGCGATCTGGTTGCCCATGGTGCCGCTCGGCAGGAACACCGCGTCCTCCTTGCCGAGAAGCTCGCACACGCGGTCGCGCAGGCGGTTGACGGTGGGGTCTTCCATCTTCTGCTCGTCGCCGACTTCGGCGTCGGCCATCGCCTTGCGCATGCCGGCGGAGGGCTTGGTCTTGGTGTCGCTGTAAAGGTCGATGAAGCGGTTTTGCATGGCGTGTTCTGATCTCCTGCGCCACCATAACGGCAATCGTCAGGAGGAGGAAACATGAGCCAGTTTGCGGCCGCACCCACAGCTTCGGCCCTGCCGGAGGAGCTGCTCTACGCCGTCGACGACGCGATCGCGACCGTCACGCTCAATGCGCCGCAGCGCATGAACACGATTTCCGGTCCGATGCTGAGGCAGCTCACCGATGCGCTGGTCAAGGCGAACGAGGACCGGGCGGTGCGCGTGGTGATCCTGACGGGCACGGGCCGCGCCTTCTGCGCCGGGCTGAACCTCGAGGCACA
>JBILYJ010000138.1:0-10747 GCA_044377795.1 Reyranella sp.
CGTTGAGACGGTCCGCCTGCCCCTGGCTGTTGGTCTCCACCGAATAGCTGCTGCCGGCGGCCTGCGTGTAGCTGCCGTTGACCGCAAGAGTGCCGATCGAGTTGCCGGAGGCCAGGGTGCCGTTGTTGACGACGTTGCCGAAGATGGTGCCGGCGCCGCCGAGACTGCCGCCGGGTCCGACGGTGACGTCGCTGGTGATGCTGCCGTTCACCGCGAGGCGGCCGCCCGTGATCGAGGTGGGTCCCGTATAGGCATTCGCGCCCGTCAGGTTCAGGAGGCCGCTGCCGGTCTTGTTGAGGCCGCCGGTCCCGGTGATGGTTCCGGCGAAACTCGTGCTGCCACTCTCTGCGACGGTCAGCGTGCTGGCGCCAAGCGCGATGGTGCCGCCCGCGCCCGCCAGAGAGCCGACGGTGACGTGGTTGCCGTTGAAGTCGAGCGTGCCGCCGTTGACCGTCAACGCGCCGGTGGTCGGCAGCGACGCGCCGGCGGCGAGGCGCAGCCTGCCAGCGTTGATCGTGGTGCCACCCTGATAGCTGTTTGCATCGGAAAGGGTGAGGATGCCGGCGCCCGCCTTGGTCAGGCCGCCGCTGCCACCGATCGCCGTCCTGACGTGAAGGTCGTGGTCGTTGGTATCGAAGGTGCCGCCGCCGGGGCCCATCGTGACCGATCGGTCGATGGCGAAAGCCGCCGTCGCCTGCAGCCTGCCGCCGGTGAACGTGAGACCGCCCGACGAGGCACCCATGGCGGCATCGGCGCCGGCCCGCAGCGTACCACCCGAGGCGAGCCACAGGCCGCCCGTGAAGGTGTTGCTGCCCGAGAGGTTCACCGTGCCGCCCGAGATGGTGAGGCTGCCCGGCCCGGAGATGCGGCCGGAGAAGGTGCCCGTACCCGACTGGCTGAACGTCGTGTTGCCCATCAGGTGGGTGCGGAAATCCGTGCTGAATTGGTCTCTAAGGGTGAGTGTGCCGGTCAGTGCCAGCATTGGATCCAGCGTCGCCGTGGTGTTCAGGCCGGACTCGGACAGTCCGTAGCCCGCGAATCCGTTCACCGGATCGAACAGGTAGTTGAAGCCGGCATAGAACTGCCGGCCCGTGTTGAGGAACGGCGTGTCGGAGGTGGAAGCCTTGACGTGGCACGGCGTCATCGAGTTGCTGGCCTTGGTCGCGCACTGCGCGTCCGAGCGCTCGATGTCGAACCTGTAGAAGGCGCCCGTCGCCGACTCGCCCGGCATGAACACCTTGACGGTCTCCTTGTCCTGGCCGAACGGCGTGAGGAAGGCATAGTCGATACCGGTGTCGTGGAGGATACCTCCCGTGCCAGCAGCACTGGAGCCGACCGCGAGCACGACCGGAATACCGTTCCAGAGGTTGGGGCCGCTCGCTGGATCCGGAGTGAGCTGGACGAACGAATAGCCCTTATTGGCCGGGGTCAGGCCGACGACGATCCGGTCGTTCATGACGACATAACCCTGGTGGGGCAGCGGGGTCCCGTTTACCGACACGTTGATCAGGGGATTCATTCCAACCGCCGAAACCTGCGTGAGAATCCCTTGGGCCACGTTCTGCTTGAAGGTGAGAGAGGGGTTGATCGTTCCGCTGTAGACGTTGTTCCTGTTGTCGCCGATCCCGAAGTATCTCGTGTTGGTGTCGTTGGTGACGACAAGGACCTTGACCGTGGTCGTTGCCTTGCCCTCCGCGGTGCCGCCGAGAAGGCTGACAGGCAGTTCATAGAAATAGCCGGACGGCGAGGCGCCGCTGCTGTCGTAGTTGATGGTGCCAGGGCCGAGCGGCTTGTAAGCCGCGAGTGATGGAAGCAGAGCGGCCGAGATCGCGATACCGGTGGAGCCGGTATCGATCGTCATGCCTTTGACCTTGGTGCCTGCAATATTGACGTCGATCAGAGCGGCACGATTGTGGGGCACGCCGTCCCTGACTTCGTTCAGAGCGCCCCCCGTATAGGGTATCTCCACGCTCGTGCCGTCCCGATACATGTTCCAGCTCTCGGCGCGGGCCGGCGCGTCGAACAAAAAGGCAGAGGTTCCGGCCGAGAGAATCAGGCACAGAGCGAGCTTGCTTCCAGAAAGGCGCTGGTGGGCGGCCAGCGAGATCCCGACTTCTTCAGACATTGATCCGGATGACCAGTTCCAAGCAGCCGCGTAGATGGACCGCAAGCTAGCGAACCATCCAATTGCGCTCAAGAACGTTGCTTCCCAAAATGGGTCAGGCGGTCTGCGGCGGGCGCCTCCTCCTTTGGACGCCGCCGACGATGAAGCTCGCGGATTGCGGCCTCCCACTTGGCGGATGCGGCAGGCGGAGCGACCTGTCACAGTGGGGCTATGCTCAACTCTGCCGAGTCGCTCGCCCGCAAGATCGTCCGGGACATGCATATTTATACGCGGGGCCGCCCCATGCACTGGGTGCCCATGGATACGGTCATGCGCCGCCTCGACCTGAAGGAAGACGCGGCCACCGAGGCTGCGTTCAGCCATGCGGCGTCGAGCGGCTGGCTGGAACTGAAGGAGATCCGGGGCGCCTGCCTGACCAACGCCGGCCGCCGCCTCACGAAAGTCTGACGCCGGGGCGCGGCCCTGCCGTCAGCCATACTGGTTGCGCAGGGTGCCGATGCCGTCGATGACGAGCGTCTCCGCTTTTCCTCCCAATCTTGCACGACTTGCTGCAAATCGCTCGAGGTTGGCCCGCAACCTGATCGTGGTCGTAGTGAAGCTGGTCAATCAGGGCCTGCGGCCGAACCGCTCGGCCCATAGCACACTGTCAAGGCGCGTCATTTCCTCGATTCGGTCGAAAGTGCGTCGGGTCGCCCCGAGGGCCGCGAGGTCGGCCAGCCGCGTCATGACCGTCCCCGAGAGTTGGTTCTGCCGTATATCCTGAAGCAGATACAGGCCGTTGAGCGCGGTCTGCCAGGCACCGATTTTGCGACCGCCGAAGCGGGTGATGACGGCCCACTTCAAAGGCGTGAGCCGCCCGGTCTGGAAGACGCCGTCGAGCCTGTCGAGATTGCGCCGCGCCATCACCAAGAGTTCGGAGTCCAGGAGGGTATTCTCGTGTGACCGATAGCGAAGGCGAGCCGATCTCCACGCGAAGTAGTGGGCGTAGTGGTTGTCGAGCTGATTGTCGATGTTGAGGCGCACGGAAGGCGACCCGCCGGTGCAGAAAAAATCGTCGGGGGAGAGGGTGAGCGCTGCGAACGCGATCTCGTTGACCTGCCCGGGCTTCTCGCGCGCCATCCTGACCGCCTGAGCGCGCATGAAGAAGTAGTAGGACAGCACACGTTCCCGTGGTTCGCGCAGCACGGTGAAGGTGAAACTCGGCCCCGCGACTCGATCAAGATCCTCCCAATCAAGATGTCCCGCAAACATTCGGTAGGTGGCGAGCTGATGACTGCTGAGCGCTTGGAACTGGTGACGGAATCCGGCGGGACAGATTTCCTCCGGCCGAAAGAATCGTTCCAGGAAGAAACGTATGCTCGTGCCCGCCGTCTTGGGCAGGTGGAGGAACTTGAGCGTCCTTGCACCACCCGCCGCACGTAGATGGGACGAAGAGCTGCCAGGGCCCATACCTGCGCTGGCGTCCATACTAATGGAAACTGTCCTTCAAGCTGAGGCAATGCATATCATGGACCTTGCCCGAGCCCTCCGAGCAGTCAAGCTCGCGGCCCATGCCGGCAATCTCGGCGGCGGCCCGGCTCTCAGCCGTACCGGTTGCGCAGGGTGCCGATGCCCTCGATGACGATCTCGACCACCGTGCCGGCCTTCATCGGCAGCACGCCCAGCGACGTGCCGCAGGCGATGACGTCGCCCGGCACGAGGGTCATGTCCTGTGAGAGGCGACTGACCAGCTCGGCCGGCGGGAAGATCATGTCGTCGACCCGGTAGTTCTGGCGTTCCCGACCGTTGACCAGGGTGCGGACCGTGAGCGACGCCGGATCGAGGCCAGTCGCGACCACCGGCCCGAAAGCGCCGAACCCGTCGAAATTCTTGGCGCGCGTCCACTGCGCGAACGACGGATCGCGCTGCAGCAGTTCCATCGCCGTGACGTCGTTCACGCAGGTGTAGCCCAGGATGTGGCCTGCGGCCTCCTCGACCGACACGCCTGAGCAGGTCCTGCCGATCACGATGCCCAGTTCGCCTTCATAGGCGACACGGCCGTCGTAGGATTTCGGCACAGGGATCGCCTGGCCGTGCGCGGCGAAGCTGTTCGGCGCCTTGAGGAAGGTGAGCGGCTCGGCCGGGATCGCCCAGCCGTTCTTCTCGGCGGAGGCGCGGAAGTTGTTCCACAGCGCCACCATCTTGGTGGGCTCGGTCGGCGTCAGCCAATGCGCATCGGCCGCAGCTACAGCCTCGCCCGTCGCCGGACCGGGATCGAAGATCGTGCCTTCGTGCAGGCGAACGTTGTCACCGTCGACGGCGCCGAGGCGCGCCCGTCCCTCGTGCTCGATGCGGGCCCAGAGCGTCATGCTGCGTCGGGAATGCGCTTGCCGGTCTGCGAATCGAACAGATGGAGATGTCCGGGATCGGCCTTGAAGCGCATCTTCTCGCCGGGCTTGGCGAGGATGTGACCGCTCTGGCGGACGGTGACGAGCTCGCTCGCCTCGCCGAAGCGGCCATGCAGCAGGGTGTCGGCGCCCAGCGGCTCGGCCAGCTCGATCTCGAATTCCAGCGGACCGTCGGCCGCCGGGTGCAGATGCTCGGGCCGGATGCCGACGGCGACGGGGGTCCCGGCCGCGGCCGTGGTGGCGAGGCCGATCGGCAGGACGACACGGACCGCGCCGGTACCGGCCAGCTCGATCGCCCGGCCGCCGTCGACCACCTTGCCCGCCAGGAAGTTCATGGCCGGCGAGCCGATGAAGCCCGCGACGAAGACCGAAGCCGGCCGTTCGTAGACGTCCATCGGCGTGCCGATCTGGTCGGCGACGCCCGCATTCATGACGATCAGCCGGTCGGCGAGCGTCATCGCCTCGACCTGGTCGTGGGTGACGTAGATCGAGGTGACGTCGAGCTCGCGCTGCAGGCGCTTGATCTCGAGCCGCATCTGCACGCGCAGCTTGGCATCGAGATTGGACAGCGGTTCGTCGAACAGGAAGACGGCCGGCTCGCGCACGATGGCGCGGCCCATGGCGACCCGCTGACGCTGGCCGCCCGAAAGCTGGCGCGGCTTGCGCTGCAGGAACAAGCCCAGTTCGAGGATCTTCGCGGCCTTCTGGACGCGCACGTCGATCTCGGCCTTCGAGAGGCCGCGGATCTTTAAGCCATAGGCCATGTTCTCGTAGACGCTGAAATGCGGGTAGAGCGCGTAGTTCTGGAACACCATCGCGATGTCGCGATCCTTGGGCTCCAGCTCGTTGACCACCCTGTCGCCGATCGCGATCGTGCCGCCGGTGATGCGCTCCAGCCCCGCCACCATGCGCAGCAGGGTGGACTTGCCGCAGCCCGAGGGGCCGACGATGACGACGAATTCGCCGTCGGCGATCTCGATGTCGACGCCGTGAATGACCTCAAGCTTTTCGTAGCTCTTCCTCACGCCGCGGAGGTGGACTTGCGCCATGGCCCTGCTTCTCTCTCGCCTACTTCTCGGTTTCGACCAGGCCGCGCACGAACTGGCGCTGCATGAACACGACGACCAGGACCGGCGGCAGCATGGCGAGCATCGCCATGGCCATCAGCAGGTTCCAGCTCGGCACTCCGTCGACCACGTTGGCCTGGCGCGAGACCGTCATGACCACGGTGTAATAGCTTTCCTTGGTCGTGATCAGCAGCGGCCAGAGATACTGGTTCCAGCCATAGATGAACTGGATCACGAACAGAGCCGCGATCGAGGTCCGGCTCATCGGCAGCAGGATGTCCCAGAAGAAGCGCATCGGCGAGGCCCCGTCGACGCGTGCGGCCTCGGTCAGCTCATCGGGCACGCTCAGGAAGAACTGGCGGAACAGGAAGGTCGCCGTTGCCGAGGCGATCAGCGGAATGATGAGGCCGGAATAGGAATCGAGCATGCCGAGCGAGGCAACGACCCCGTAGGTCGGCACGATGCGCACCTCGACGGGCAGCATGAGCGTCACGAAGATCGCCCAGAAGAAATACATCCGGCCGGGGAAGCGGAAATAGACGATGGCAAAGGCCGAGATGATCGAGATCGCGATCTTCCCGACGGCCACGCCCAGCGCCATGATCATGCTGTTGGTCAGCGTCATCATGACCGGCGTGCTGCCGACGCGGCCATAACCCTCGGTCAGAACCTTGGTGTAGTTCTCGATCAGATGCGGCCCCGGCAGCAGCGGGATCGGCGACTGCAGCATGGTCTGCTGGCTGTGCGTCGAGGCCACGAACGTCATCCACACCGGGAAGGCGATGATGATCAGGCCGAGCAGCACGACGAGGTGGCTCAGCACCGTGAGGAAGGGCCGGTTCTCGACCATCAGTAGTGCACCCGGCGCTCGATGAAGCGGAACTGCACGAAGGTGAGCGCGATGACCACGACCATCAGGATGACCGACTGCGCCGAGGAGCCGCCGAGATCCTGGCCGCGGAAGCCGTCATTGAAGACCTTGAACACCAGGATTTCCGTGGACTTGCCCGGTCCGCCCTTGGTCAGCGAATCGACCACGCCGAAGGTCCCGAAGAAGGCATAGATGATGTTGACGACGAGCAGGAAGAAGCCGACGGGCGAGAGCAGTGGGAAGATGATGTCCCAGAAGCGCCGGCCGGGGCCCGCGCCGTCGATCGCCGCCGCCTCGATCAGCGATTTCGGGATCGACTGCAGGCCGGCCAGGAAGAACAGGAAATTGTAGCTGATCTGGTTCCACACCGCGGCCATGACCACCAGCAACAGGGCCTGGTTTCCGTTGATCACGTAGTTGAATTCGATGCCGATGCCCTGGAGCATCCAGGCGACGATGCCGACCGAGGGATTGAACAGAAAGCCCCAAAGCACGCCGGCGACGGCGGGCGCCACGGCGTAGGGCCAGACGAGAAAGGTCTTGTAGGCGGTGGCCCCCCGGATGATGCGGTCGGCCATCACCGCCAGCAGCAGCGAGAGGCCGAGCCCGATGGCGGCGACCAGGAAGCTGAACACCACGGTGATCTGCGCCGAGTGGGCGTAGCTGTCATCGCGGAAGAGCTGGGCGAAGTTCTCGAACCAGACGAACTTGGAATTGCCGCCGAAGACATCCTCGATCAGCACCGACTGGTAGATCGCCTGGCCCGACGGCCAGAAGAAGAAGACCAGCGTGATGATAATCTGCGGCCCCAGCAGAAGGTAGGGCAGCCAGCGTTCGTTGAAGGTGACGCGTTTTTCCATGGTTCAGAGACGCGCCCCGCATTCAAGTCTCCTCTCCCCCGCTCGGGGGAGAGGCTGGGTGAGGGGGCGACGCACCTCCTGTAACCCCCTCACCTAACCTCTCCCCCGAGCGGGGGAGAGGAATATGAAGAAGGGCACAGACAAGGCCACTTTACTTGTTCGCCGCTTCGAAGCGCTTGAGCTGATCGTTGCCCGCCTTGACGGCGTCGTCGAGCGCAGTCTTCGCGTCCTTCTTGCCCGACCACACGTTCTCGAGCTCGCCGTCGACGATGTCACGGATCTGCACGAAGTTGCCGATGCGCAGGCCCTTGGAGTTGGCCGTCGGCGGGTTGAGCGTCAGCTCCTGGACTCCGACCTCACGCCCGGGAAACTTCTTGTAGAAGCCTTCCTTCTCGGTCACCTCGGCGGCGGCCGTCGTGATCGGCACGTAGCCCGTCTCCTGATGCCACTTGGCCTGCACCGGCGTGCTGGCGAGGTAGCTCATGAACTTGGCGACGCCCTTGTACTCGGCGGCCGGACGGCCCTGCAGCACCCACAGGGTGGCACCGCCGATGATCGAGTTCTGCGGCTTGGCGATGACGTCGGGCGAATAGGGCATCATGGCCATGCCGTACTTGCTCGTGCCACCCAGCGCCTTGTCGATGCCCGCGGCCGAACCGGAGGAGGCGACGTGGAACACGCAGTCGCCGGCGGTGAACAGCGCCGTCGACTTGCCCTCGCGACCGCCGTAGACGAACGTCTTGTCCTTGGTCCAGTCAGCCAGCATCTGGATGAACTTGACGCGCGCGGGGTCGTTGAACTTCAGCTCGATGTCGGTGCCGCCGAAGCCGTTGTCCTTGGTGGCATACGGCAGATTGTGCCAGGCGCCGTAGTTCTCGATCATGGTCCAGGTCTGCCACTGCGGCGTGAACCCGCACTTGGCGCCGGCAGCGACGGCCTTCTTCGCCATCTCGCCCAGCTCCGGCCAGGTCTTGGGCGGCGTGTTCGGATCGAGGCCCGCCTTCTGCATCAGCTCCTTGTTCCAGTAGAGAACCGGCGTCGAGGAGTTGAACGGCATCGACAGCAGCTTGCCGTCCGGCGTCGAGTAGTAGCCGTAGACCGGGCCGATAAAGGCCTTGGGATCGAACGGCTCCTTGGCATCGGCCATGAGCTGGTAGACCGGATAGACGGCGCCCTTGGCGGCCATCATGTTGGCCGTGCCGACCTCGAAGACCTGCACGATGTGCGGCGCCTGCTTGGCGCGGAAGGCGGCGATCGCGGCCGTCAGGGTCTCGGTATAGGAGCCCTTGTAGACCGGGTTCACCTTGTACTCGCTCTGCGACTTGTTGAATCCGTCGACCAGAGCGTTGACGGCTTCACCCAGGTTGCCGCCCATGGCGTGCCAGAACTGGACTTCGGTCTGCGCAAACGCGGTGGACGCGCTCGCCAGCACCGCCGCAGCCGCGACGGAAGACAGTAGAATTCGTGTCATGTCGAACAAACCTCCCAGAAGGAATCCCCGGCGATGTATCGTCGGGCCGCAAGACTGCGATGTGTCTCTTTTGTTGCGGTATGATGACAGTCCACCAAGACTGCGGGGCGAATGCAACCCCAAAGGACGATATTAAGCGAGGGCGGCCAGAATTACGTCGGGCGCGTCGCTGATGACGCACTGCACACCCATGCCGACCAGCGCCCGTGCCACGTCGCCATCGTTGATGGTGTAGACGCTGAGGACATAGCCGGCCTTGCGGATCTCGACCGCGCGAACCGCCGTCAGCCGCTTGCCGTTGGTGTTGATGCCGGCCGCCGACACCGCTTCGGCGCGTCCCCCCCAGTCGTCCTTCACCTCGTCGATCAGCAGCGCCCGCGCGAATTCCGGCGCTGCCTCGCGGGCGGCGGCAAGCGACGGGTCCTTGAAGCTCGACAGCAGCGGCGCCGGCAACGAGGCCGGCCAGAGGCGGCGCAGGGTCTCGACGGTGACTCTCGCGGTCTCCGCCTCGCGGCCCTCGCACGGCTTGATCTCGACATTGCAGCCCAGGCCCAGCTCGCCGAAACAGGCGATCGCCTGCTCGAAGGTCGGCACCGAGGGCGGCAGCTCGGACGCGCGCATCTCGGACGCCAGCCTGTCGACCCCGGTCGTCCGCTTCAGCGACGAATCGTGCAGGACGATCGGCACGCCGTCGGCCGTCAGCTTGACGTCGATCTCGACCCAGGTCGCGCCACGGCGTTGGGCTTCGCGGAACGATTCCAGGGTATTCTCGGGCGCATACGCCATGGCGCCACGGTGGCCGATCACTCTAGGCAGTTGCAGCATATGCGAATCCAAAGCTAAGTCGGCTGTCGCAATAGCCGAATGTCCCGACACATGTCGACCTTTCCGGAGAAGTTCCGCCTCGACGGCCGTACCGCGCTGATCACCGGATCGGCGCGTGGCCTGGGCTGGGAGATGGCCAGGGGCCTGGCGGAGGCCGGCGCCCGGGTGCTGCTGCACGGCCGCTCGCAGGAGAGGCTGGCGCCGCGGTTGGCCGAGCTGCGGGCCGCCGGCCGGGCGACCGACGCGGTGGTGTTCGAGATGGCCGACCGCGTGGCCATGAAGCTGGCCCTCGCCGGGGCGGGGCCGATCGACATCCTGATTCACAATGTCGGCGAGCGTGACCGGCGCCCCTTCACCGAGATCGAGTCCGACGAGTTCGCGCGCCTGGTCGACACCGATCTCTCCGCGGCACAGGCGCTGATCCGGCTGGTCGTGCCGGGCATGGTCGAGCGCGGCTGGGGACGGCTGATCCTCGTCACCTCGATCGCCGCCACGCTCGCCGCACCCGGCGCTTCGTCCTACATCGCCGCCAAGGCCGGCCTCGAAGCCCTCGCCCGGGCGCTCGCGTCCGAACTCGGCGCCACCGGCGTCACGTCCAACGCCCTGTCGCCCGGCTTCTTCGCGACCGAGACCAACGAGGCGCTGATCGACTCGGCCGCCGGGGAGCGGATGCGGCTGCGCTGCCCGGCCAGACGCTGGGCCGACCCGTCCGAAATCGCCGGCGCGGCGATCTTCCTCGCCTCTCCTGCCGCGAGCTACGTCAACGGCCATACCCTGACCGTCGACGGCGGCGTCACCGCAACCTACGTGGGCTGATGAAACTCCGACACATCCTCCCCGGCCTGCTCGCTTTCGCCTTCGCGCTGCCGGCACTGGCAGCCGGAGCCGACGCCCCGGCGATCGACGGACGCCACCTCGGCCTCGCCTGGCTGATCCCCTTCGCCGGCATCCTCCTGTCGATCGCGATCATGCCGCTCGTCGCGCCAAGTTTCTGGCATCACCATTTCGGCAAGATTTCCGCCGCCTGGGCGGCGCTGATCGTCATCCCGTTCGCGCTGATCCACGGTGTGCCGAGCGCGGTCTACGAGGTCATCCACCTGCTGCTGCTCGACTACATCCCCTTCATCGTGCTGCTGACGGC
>JBILYJ010000139.1:0-10705 GCA_044377795.1 Reyranella sp.
CCCTTCGAGACGCATCGCTGCGCGATGCTCCTCAGGGTGAGGTTATCGGGGCTGTTCATAGCCCCTTGTTTTGGCTGAATTCATTTCGAGTCAGACTCTCAGGTCAGGACCGCGACTTTCTTGCGCTCGATCAGGGCGAAATCGATGGCCGCTCCCAGGCCCGGACCGTTCGGCACGTGAACCATGCCGTCGCGTCCGACGACGATGTCCTTTTCGAGACCGTATTTCTGCGCGCCGTCCGGAAGCAGGACCTCGAAGAACTCCGTGTTGCGGATCGAGGCGATGACGTGGAGGTTCGCGACATTGTTCAGCGAGTTGCCACCGTGGTGCACCTCGTAGTTCATGCGGAAGGCCTCGGCGAGATGCGCGGTCTTCACCAAGGTGGTGATGCCGCCCTTCACGGCCACGTCGCCGCGCAGGTAATCGGTGGCCTTCTCCATGATCCATGGCTGGTACGAATCGAGGCCGGTCTGCGGATACTCGGTGGCCATGATCGGGATCGAAAGCTGCTGTTTCAGCTTGGTGTAGTTGTAGATGTCCTGGTCGGCGAGCGGGTCCTCGTACCAGTAGAAGCCCATCTCCTCGACGGCGCGGCCGACGCGGATGGCGGCCGGGTAGTCATAGCTCCAGGTCGAATCGAGCATGATCGTGTAGTCGCCGACGGCGCGGCGCACCGCTTCGCAGACCTTGATGTCTTCCTTCCAGCGCGTCGGCGGATGGATCTTGTAGGCGGCCCAGCCCTGTTCCTTGAACCGCATCGCTTCCTCGGCGTACTCGGCGGGCGAGGCCAGAACCGCCGAACTGGCATAGGCCGGCACGGACTCGCGGTAGGTGCCGAGCAGACGGTGGATCGGCTGGCCCATCGCCTTGCCCACCAGGTCCCACAGCGCCACGTCGACCGCGCCGATGGCGCGCACGCCGGCCGAGCGCTGGCGCTTCCAGATCTCCTGATTGAGGAGCTCGCGCTGGAACGGATCCTTGCCGATCAGCCCCGGCTTGAGGTGGGTGATCAGCCCCTGCCCGTCGGTCGTCGCCGGATTCATCGCCGAGCCCAGGAAGGCGTGACCCTCGAGTCCCTCGTCGGTGATGAGGCGCAGCAGTCCCAGCGCGCTCTTGCCCGAGAACCGGCCGGTGTGCGCGCCGTAGGTCGTGGGCGGGATGTCGTCCCAGGCGAACAGCGTCAGCGTGACGTCGGTGATCTTCATTGCTTTGTCTCCCAGACCCGCCGCTCCGTGCCCAGCGGGTCGATGTCGAGGTGGCAAACCGTGTCGAATATCATCGTGGCCCGCATGCGCGCCGAATAGGAAGGCCATACCGGCAGACCGGAATGACTGGGATTGCCGTTCCGCGCGAAGGCGATCCAGGCCCGGCTCATGGTCTCCCCGAGCGGCAGGCGGGCGGGATCGTCGCCGGTCAGCTCCGCGGTTTCGAGATTGGAGAAGACGAAGGGAATTTCGAGCGTGTGGCAGGAGCGCAGCCGGCCACCCAGAACCGGTGTCTCCCAGGCGAAGAGATAGACGAACACCGGCGCCGCCTCCTGCGCCAGCTTGCGTTCCGCGATCACGAGCGACGGTGCGCGGATGCCCTGGTCGGAAACGATGGCGATGGCGATCTCGTCCGGCCTGAGCCTCGGCTGCGCCTTGCGATAGACCGCGACGACCTCGGCCGCCCGCTCGCCGAGATAGGGCGTGAGCGACTCGGGCAGGCTCTCGAAGGTCGCATCGGCGACCCAGGACATGTGGCCCAGGAACAGGGTCATCTCGTCCTTGTTGCTGCCGATCATCAGCGGCACGTTGATCGAAGGCAGAGGCGCTTCCGGCGCGAAGGGCCCGCCCGGAAACAACGTGCCGTCGATCACCGGGTTGAAGCCGAGCCGCCGCCGGTCGGCGAAGGCGGCGCGGCTGACCCCCGCCAGTACCTTGACCTGCGCTTCGAGGAGCTTCGCCGCCGGCAGCTCGCGAAGCTTGCCGGCATCGGCCGCCCCCAACCCCAGATGTTCCAGCATCTGGCGCGCCGTCCGGGTGCCGTCCTCGCGATTGGCCATCTGCACGGCCGGCCCGCTCTGGATGATGGCCTTGTGGAACAGGCCCCTGGCCGGCGGCATGGCCATCAGCACGCTCACCTTCGCCCCGCCGCCCGATTCGCCGAGGATGGTGACGTTGTTCGGATCGCCGCCGAATTGGGCGATGTTGTCGCGCACCCATTCGAGGGCCGCCACGATGTCGAGCATGCCCGCGAGGCCCGCATTCTCGAAGCCGCCGGCCATGTCCCCGAGATGCAGGTAGCCCAGCGCGCCCAGCCGATGGTTGAACGAGACGACAACGACATCGTCGAGCCGGCAAAGATTGGCCCCGTCCGACCAGGGCGAGGAACCCGAACCGGTGATGAAGGCGCCGCCATGACACCAGAACAGGACCGGCCGCTCCGATCCTTGGCGGCCCGAGGTCCAGACGTTGAGATAGAGGCAGTCCTCGTCGAGCTTCTGCTTTCCGGCGAGCGTGAAGAGGCGCAGGAGATCGGTGGGCAGCGCGAAGACATTCTGGCTTTGCACCGCCATGTTGCCGTACTCGAACGCGTCGCGAACGCCCGTCCAGGGCGTGGTCTTGCGCGGCGGCCGGAAGCGCAGCTCGCCGAGCGGCGGCTCGGCATACGGAATGCCCTTGAAGATCTCGACGCCGCGGTCGCTTGTGCCGCGGATCCGTCCGGCGGTGGTCTCGACGACGATTTCTGTTGTCATGGCTTGCAGTCTAGCGCGAACGGACGGGCCCGCGCTGTGATTGGAGGGTATCAATTTCGCCTGGCTGCACGCTAGGCTCCTTCGGGCCCGTGAGCTGCCTGGACATGCTCATCAACCTATCATCCGGCACCGGTTGGCCATAGACTGCGACCATGAACGACACGGTCCGAGCCCAACTTGCCCCCACCGGCGTCCTGCGCGCCGGCATCAATCTTTCCAACTTCCTGCTGGTCACCGGCCGCAGCGAAAGCGGCGAGCCCACCGGGGTCGCGCCCGACATGGCACGCGAGATCGCGACCGCCCTGGGCGTGGCCGTCAAGTACGTCACCTTCAAGTCTCCCGGCGAGCTGGGCGACCAGGTCGGCAAGGACGTGTGGGACATCGGCCTGATCGGCGCCGAGCCGCAGCGCGCCGAGAAGATCCAGTTCACGGCCGCCTATGTCGAGATCGAGGCGACCTACATGGTGCCCGAAGGCTCGCCGATCAAATCGATCGCCGACGTCGACAGGAAGGGCGTCCGCATCGCCGTCTCTGCCCGCTCGGCCTACGATCTCTGGCTGGTGAACAACATCAGGAATGCGACGCTCGTCCAGGTCAGCGGCCTCGACGCCGCCTACGAGAAATTCATGTCCGACAAGCTCGAGGTGCTGGCGGGCCTCCGCCCCGGCCTTCTCAAGGATGTCGAGAAGGCGCCGGGCCTGAAGATCCTCGACGGCAAGTTCACCGCGGTGCAACAGGCGGTCGGTACAGCCAAGGCCAATGTCGAGGCTGCAGCCTTCCTCGCCGACTTCGTCGAGAAGGCCAAGAAGTCGGGTATGGTGCAGGGCTTCATCGACCGTCACAAGGTCAAGGGCCTGTCCGTCGCCCCGCCTGCCTGATCGTTCATCGAACTGCCCGGCCCGTCATGGAACTGAACGTCAAGACCCTCTACCTGATTGGCGGCATCGTCACCCTCGCCAGTGCGGGCGCCACTCTCCTGACCTGGTACCACCATCGCGATGCACCGGGGCTTCGTGCCTGGGCAGCCGCCCTGCTGCTGACCGTCCTCGGCGCGCTCATCCTGCGCCTCCGCGTCTCCCATGCCGATCTGGCCCCCGTCCTGGCCGCGGACATGCTGATCGTCGCGGGCTTTGCCGCGATGTGGCTGAGCCTGCGCTTCGCCAACCAGGGCCGCACCGACCTCGTCCGGATGATTGCCATCGCGGTTGGCATCGGCGTAGCCTTCCTCGCGTTGTTCGTCGTCCTGAGAGCCGTGGGTGTGGGACGACAGGCGGCGTCGATCCCCTTCTCCCTGTTCCTCGGGTTGCTGGGACTGGCCTCTGCCTGGGAGATCTGGCAAGGCCGCCGCAAGGACGAGCTGCGCAGCCGGCTGCCCGCGGCGCTCGCCTTCGTCGGCCTCGGCATCGCGCGCGTCGTGCGCGCCGGCGTGCTGGGTTTCGAGGTGACCCATGTCCTGCCGCCGGGCGCAGCGGCGGCGACGCATCCCTACACCCTCTACGCCACGATCGTTTTCACCGTGGTGGTAACCTACGGTCTGGTGATGATGGCCAACGAACAGGCTGGCCGCCGCGAGGCGATGCAGTTCGCGGAACGCTGACGCCGAACTTTCGCTGCCGACGCGCCGCTCGCCGTCTCCAGAATTGTTGCTGCGGGTCGATCTGCGATCAGTCCAAGCATTCTGGAAACAGGGCAAAGTCGAGGCGGTTCCCGGTGTAATCGAGGTCTGCGTCGTCAACTTTCACATCGCCCTGCCGTTATCACCGTCCAATACGGAGATGACACGACACATGGCGAGAGACGTTCGAACCATGCCCAAAGGCCTGATCGCGCCGATGCCCGAAGAGCATCGCACTCGTCTCCTCCGCCTGGCCTTGATCGAGACGAGCCCCGAAGGCGATGTCATCACCGCCCCCGGCCGCGAGCGGCTGATCTGCGATCGTTAGTAGTTGCCCCCCGTGGCCGTGACGCAACCCGGATCGACCGCCGCCTTGACGATCTTGAGAAAGGTCTCGAGAGGGCAGGCATTGTTCACGAGGTCCGCCGAACAGGCCGGCAGCGCCACCTGCACCATGCCCGGCGGATCGCGGTAGGTGAGCGGCGCGCGGCGGCGCATCTCATCCAGCGTCTGCGCATAGTAGGCGATGCGCACGTAGCGCTTTTCGCTCCTCACCTCACGAAACTGCTCGAAGGCCAGCGCGCCGCCCGGCGTCGCCTCGCCCGGGAGGAAGCCCGGAATCTGCCAGGTGAGGCCGAGCAGGGCGGCGACGTTGTGGATGTTGCTCTCATGCCCCACCAGAAGGCCAAGACGCACCGGCTGGCCCGTGGCCGCATGGCCGGGGAAGCTGTGGCCATTCACCAGGATGGCGCCGATCAGCGTCAGGAGGTTCGACCCGCGCTGCTGGGCGATGGGCTTGGTCTTCTGGGTGAGATCCTGATCGAGCTGGTGGAGCGTCAGGAGTTCGCGAAGCGCGGCATCGTGCGCCAGCCGACCCCAGGCCACCTGATCCTCGGGCATGCCCTCGGCCGCTTGCATGAGGAAATTCTCGGCGGCGGTCGACGCATAGCCAAGGGGCCCGCGCAGCCGGACACCATCCTCGGTGCCGCCCACGATGCTCGTGGGCATGCCGGCTTCGCCACAGCTGCCGCCGCCGGCTCCCCTGGTCGCGCCTGCCGGACAGAGGACGGACTGCATCATGGACAGCGCCGCGGCGTTGTCGCGCTGCACCGACGCAAAGCTGCCGCCCACACGCGCCAGGATGGCGGCGCGGTTGGCCGCGAGGTCCATCGGGCAGGACGCCGTCGGTTGCGGATTGAACAGAGGGTCCGGCACCGTGAAGTTCGCCTGGTTGCGCAGGGGCAGGTTGGCACAGCGCGGATACATGCCGGCCAGGAGCGCCGCGCCCGAGGTGCGCGTGCGCTGAGAGAGATCGGTCCACGCCGCGACCGTGCCGGCGGTCGGGCAATCGTCCGCCTGGACCAGCCCGCGCCCGCCATAGAGCACGCGGTAATAGCCGCCCATCAGGCGCATCAGCTCCTCTCCGCGCGGCGAGAGGAAGCCGGACTCTACCGGCCAGGTGGGCCAGGGCGTTGCACTGTGCTTGTCCAGCTGCTCGTTGGACGCGGTCGGCGAGCGCACACCGTGCCGGTTCACCAGGAGGGCACGTTCGATCTGCCAGCCCGGCGGCGTCGGCAGGATTTCGGCGCTGGCCGGCATCAAGGCCGCCAGAAGCGAGGCAACGAGGACGACGGTAAAGACGCGAATGCTCATGATACTCCCCCGGAGGCCGTACTATGCCGTCTCAGGGTCCCGCGCGTCATCCATTCCGTGCTAGGATTCAATCCATGCCCGTCCAGTGGACGATCGCGCATCCCGCCCGGCCGGTCGTCGCCGCGTCCGACAGCAGCTTCGAACAGGCCAAGACCCTTGCCGCCGCGGCGACGGCCCGGCGCCCCCTCGCCCTCTTCCGCGAACTGCACCTCGCGCGGCGGCAGCTGGATGCCCAGTCCTTGCCTGATGACTGAGCCGGAACCCGCACCCCCTCGCGGGGGTTGAGCCGGGATGTCTTCATCTTCGACGGTCAGCGCCAGCTCGTTCCGCGAGCGCGTCGGCGCTCTCCGGAATCTGCGGCCCTTCCTCGCCATGGTCTGGGCCACCAGCCCGACGCTGACCGCCGCGACCATCGCGCTGCGCCTGGTGCGCGCGCTTCTGCCGGTGGCCACGCTCTACATCGGCAAGCTGATCATCGACGACGTCGTGATGCTGGTTCAGCTGCCCGACAAGCCCGTGACGCTGCAGCAATGGCTGGACAGCGGCCACCTCAACCGGCTCGGGCTGCTGCTCGCGGCCGAGTTCGCGGTGGCAGTGGCGGCCGACGTGCTGGGGCGCATCGTCTCGCTGCTCGACGGGCTGCTGGCCGAGCAGGTCAGCACCAGCTCGAGCGTGCGGCTGATGGAACACGCCGCGACGCTCGACCTCGAGGATTTCGAGGACGCCGAGTTCCAGGACCAGCTCGAACGGGCGCGCCGCCAGACCAGCGGCCGCATGACCCTGATGAGCCAGCTCTTCTCGCAGGCCCAGGACCTGGTGACGGTGGCGAGCCTCGCCGCCGGCCTCATCGTCTTCGCGCCCTGGCTGATCGTGCTGCTGCTGGTGGCGCTGGTGCCCGCCTTCCTCGGCGAGGCGCATTTCAACGCCAAGAGCTATTCGCTCGATTTCGGCCGCACGCCCGAGCGGCGGGAACTCGACTATGTCCGCCAGACCGCGGCCAGCGCCGAGACCGCCAAGGAAGTGAAGATCTTCGGGCTTAACGGGTTCCTGATCGATCGCTATCGCCGGCTCGCGTCCTCGTTCTACGAGGCCAATCGCCGCCTCGCGCTGCGACGTGCCGGCTGGGGTGGGCTGTTCACCACCATCGGCACCATCGGCTACTACTTCGCCTACGCCTACATCGCCTGGCGTACGCTGTCCGGCGAATTCTCGGTCGGCGACCTCACCTTCCTCGCCGGCTCGTTCCGCCGCCTGCGCACCTTGCTCGAATCGCTGTTGAGCGGCTTCTCCTCGGTGGCCGGCCAGGCACTCTATCTCGACGACCTCTTCTCCTTCTTCGAGGTCCGGCCCGAGATTCATTCGCCGGCCAATCCCCTGCCCTTTCCCAAGTCGATCCGCGAAGGCTTCGTGTTCGAGGATGTCGGTTTCATCTATCCCGGCGCCGAGCGCTGGGCGGTGCGCCATCTCTCCTTCACCCTGAAGGCCGGCGAGGTCGTGGCGCTGGTCGGCGAGAACGGCGCCGGCAAGACCACGCTGGTCAAGCTGCTGACGCGGCTCTACGACCCCGACGAAGGCCGCATCCTGCTCGACGGCCGCGACCTGCGCGACTACGGGCTCGACGAACTGCGCGGCAGCATGGGTGTCATCTTCCAGGACTTCGTCCGCTATAACCTGCCGGCGGGCGACAATATCGCGGTCGGCCGCATCGAGGCCCGCGGCGACCATGAGCGCATTGCGCGCGCGGCCAACCGCAGCCAGGCCGACGAGGTGATCGGCCGCCTGGCCCACGGCTACGACCAGATGATCGGCAAGCGCTTCAAGAACGGCGTCGAACTGTCCGGCGGCGAATGGCAGAAGATCGCCATCGCCCGCGCCTACATGCGCGAAGCCGAGGTGCTGATCCTCGACGAACCGACCGCCGCGCTAGACGCCCGCGCCGAGTTCGAGGTGTTCCAGCGCTTCAAGGAGCTGAGCAAGGGCAAGACCGCGGTGCTGATCTCCCACCGCTTCTCCAGCGTCCGCATGGCCGACCGCATCCTGGTGCTGGCCGAGGGCAAGGTCGAGGCGCAGGGCACGCACGAAGAATTGGTCGCGCAGCAGGGCCGCTATGCCGAGCTCTTCGAACTGCAGGCGGCGGGGTATCGCTAGCGCCATGCGAAGTCACTTTTGAACAGCGGCGCTCCCGGACATTGCCTCGGCAATGTCCGGCCGCTTTGCCGGCTGAGCTTCGCTCAGCCTCACATAGCCGGCGGAAGCTCCTTCAGCGCCGTCTCGGCGATCGGCATCATCTCGGCGCAAAAGGCCTTCTTGTTCCTCTCCGCTTCCTTCTCCATCTCGGCGTAGGCCTTGTCGAGTTTGCGGTCGGCGATGTTGAGCTGCTTCTCGGCCCACTCGGTCCAGAACTCGAGGCGCGTCTCCTGGTCCTTGGTCATGTCGAGGTCGCAGGTGTCGACGGCAATGGAAACCGCGTAGAGACCGATCACCATCTTCTCGGCGTCGTCCTTCGTGGGCTTCTGGGCGGAAGCGGTTGCGAACGGCAGTGCGAGCAGGACGAGGGAGCAAGAAAGCAAGCGGATCATCGAAGACTCCTGGGTGGGGCGCCACGCCAGGCGGCGTCCCGGGGCTGAAAGGGGGAATGCTACTTCAAAGTCTTGGTCAGCGTAATCTCGGCGTTGAGCAACTTGGACACCGGACAACCTTTTTCGGCCGCCTCCGCCCGCCTGCGGGAGAAGCTCGTGAAAACCGGAGCCAAGGTCGTGCGCCACGCCCGCTACGCCGTCTTCCAGATGGCCGAGGTCGCAGTGCCGGGAGAACTGTTCGAGAAAATTCTGTGACTGATCGACGGGCCGCGACGACGACTAGCTTCGGTGCAAGACCGAACGGGGCGGATCCGTCATCACCACGAGAGGCGTGCGTCCGAATGACGTGGGAAAGCGCCAAATCGATGGATCAAGGATCGTTCCGGAGGTCGTGCGCGGCGGAAGCGGCAGGGAAACCTGCATCAGCCGCTCATGGCTACCCCGGAACCCGGCAGAATGATAGCATTCCCGGGCTTCCAAAGGTTGATCTGGGAAATGGCGGATGAAGGCGACAAGAACGCAGGAGGCGTTACCGCCAGGTCTCGTGAGACTCGACTCGGATGGTACGATCCGCTTCCCGGATGAAGCCGCGCGGCGGTTTCTCGAAAGGGATGGAGTACCCTGCGAAGGTCGAAAAATGGCGGAAATCATCGGGCCAGTGGCCGGCGCGTGGCCGCCCGATGGGCACCAGAAGGCTGCTTTCGCTGACTGGGCCGTGGCAGACCTGTCCATCGAGGTCCGTGTCTGGCCGCTACCAGGCTCATCGAACGGCGAGTTCGTTGCCGTTCTGAGTGATGTGACCGCTGAGCGCGCATCCATCGCATCCCTGGAACAGACCGACGCCCAACTTCAGGCGGCCATCGAGGCGTTACCCGACGGCTTCGTGATGTTCGACGCCGACGACCGCATCGCCTTTTTCAATAAGACCTATCGCGACATGTACGGCGAGAGCGCCGACCTGATTTACCCAGGGGCATCGTACGAACTGGGCCTTCGTGAAGGGGTGCGCCGTGGTCAGTACCCCGAGGCGCGCGGCCGGGAACAGGCCTGGATTGCCGACCGTCTTCGACAGCATCGCGCCGCCGGGGAACCGCTCGAACAGTACACAGCCGGGGGGCGGTGGATCCGCATCCTGGAGCGCCGAGTGCCTGGAGGCGGCACGGTAGGGCTGCGCATTGACATCACGGACCAGAAGGAACGCGAGTTGGCGTTGCTTCACAGCCAGGAGCGACTGGAAAGGCTGGCAGGTGCGGCGATTGATTGCGTCATCGGCATCGACAATCAGGGGCGGATTCTCGAGTTCAATCCTGCCGCCGAAAGAACGTTCGGATATCTGCGGGCAGATGTGGTCGGCAAGGAAATGTCCAACCTCATCGTGCCTGAAAAATACCGGGAGGCTCATCGCAACGGCTTGCGTCGCTATTTCTCGACGGGAGAGAGCAACGTCCTCGGAAAGCGAATCGAGATCGAAGCACAACGCAGCGATGGGTCTGTATTTCCCTGCGAGCTTTCGATTGTTGCCATCAGGTCGCCCTATCAGCCTGGCTTCGTCGCCTACCTTCGCGACATTACCGATCGCCGGTTGTCGGAGGAGAGGCTGCGATTGTCGGAGCAGAGCTATCGGCAGCTGTTCGAGAATTCGAGCGAAGGGATTTTCGTCATCCAGGACGAGCGAATCGTACTCGCAAATCCAGCAGCCGAGAGTCTCCTCCGCGACCGCCAGCGACCCCTCGCAGGAACACCCATCCAGGACCTTGTCGTCGCCGAGGATTGGCGTGAAGTGCGCGAGCACTACGGTCGCGAGATGCGTGCCGAGGGGGCGTCCCGCAAGATGGAATTGCGGATACGGTCCGGCGGAGAGACGGTGCGCTGGTTCGAACATTCGGCCGTCTCGATCGAGTGGGAGGGCCGGCCGGCTCTGCTGTCGTTCGCAACCGATGTGACCGATCGACGGCAGAAGGAGCAGGATCTGCGGCAAGCGAAGGAGGCGGCGGAAATCGCGGATCGTGCAAAGTCGGATTTCATCGCGAAGATGAGCCATGAAATACGAACGCCGATGAACGCAGTGATCGGGTTGTCCAGCCTCCTGGCCGATTCAGCGCTCGATTCAACACAGAAGCA
>JBILYJ010000647.1:0-2756 GCA_044377795.1 Reyranella sp.
TGTAGACATAGTCGAAGCGCTCGTCGTCGCCGCTGTAGAACACGACCCGGCCGTCCTTGGCGAGGGCGTAGGTACAGCCCTCGTGCTTGAAGCGGCCGAGAGCCGTGCGCTTGATCGGCGTGGCCGACGGGTCGTACGGGTCGATCTCGACGATCCATCCGAAGCGATTGGGCTCGTTCGGTTCCTTCTCGACGTTGAACCGGTCGACATGCTGGGCCCAGGCGTACCAGGTTGCCTTCGACACGCCGTAGCGCTTGTAGGCCTTGGCGTCCGGCATCTTTTCCGCGTCGCCGCCGAAATAGCCGTTGAAGTTCTCTTCTGCCGTCAGCCAGGTGCCCCAGGGCGTGTCACCGCCGGCGCAGTTGTTCAACATGCCCAGCACCTTGGTGCCGGTGGGATCGGCCGAGGTCTTCAGCTTGTCGTGGCCGGACGCCGGCCCCGAGATCTCCATCGGCGTCGTTCCAGTGATGCGCCGTGCGTACTTGCTGTCCGGCACCACCTTCCATCCGCCGCCTTCGCGGGCGATCTCGATCACTGAGCCACCGTGCGCCGCCATCTCGACCTCGACCTGAGGCTTGGAGGCCCTGAGATTGACGGAGCGACCCGAACCCAGGCCCGCGAACATCAGGCCGGGGTCGGTGTACTCGTGGTTGACGACCATGAGGAAGCGGTCGTTCGCCGTGCTACCGGCCGGCAGAGGATGCAGGCCGACGAAATCGCAATTGTAGCCGAACTGCTTTTCCTGGGCCGCGGCCGTCAGGTTGGCCGGGTCGAAGGCCGGCGCACCGGCGACGACCGGGTCACCCCAGCGGATCAGGACCTGCGCCTCGTAGCCTTCGGGGATGTGGTGCGTCCTGTCGAGACCGTGGGCGACTTCCTTGAAGGTGAGCGACGACGGGCCGGCCGCCTGGGCCAGCGCGGTGCTGCCGAGCAGTTCGCGACCCAGCGCGACAGCCGCCCCGGCTCCGACCAGGCCGCGCAAGGCTCCGCGCCGGCCCAGCCGTCGCTCGATCAAGGCGCCGATCGTGGGTTCCTTACTGGGGTTTGATCCGATGTCTTCCGAATCAACGGCATCGTTCACGTGGTTGCCCATCCCAATCTCCCTAATTCGTCGGACCGCCATACCCTGCGCAGGCGATAGCATCACTTCGATTTCATGTCCTTTTTGTTGCAGTCCCATCCACAGAGCACGTCAGCAAACCGTAGCGCGATGCCTGTAGCAGGCTGGGGCCACACCCCATGAAGAGATCCACATGAAAACCCATCTGCTGCTTGCGGCCTCCGCCACCGCCCTTCTTCTCGCGGGCTTTCCCGCCTCCGCCCAGACCAAGTATCCGGCCACCCTGGAAGGCCATGCGATCCTGCCGGCGATGACCCTCGTCCCCGCCCCCGCCGATGCGCCGCAGGACCTGCAGATCTCCGGTCGTTTTGCCGGCCCCGCTGGCCAGCGCGTAGACGCGCCGGAGAGCGTGCCGGGCATGTCGGCGCTGTCGGACAAGGCGGCACCGCGTCCCACCGGCCTCAGTCTCCCGTTCAAGGGCCAGCCGGTCCAGGGCTTCTCGGGCATCCGCAAGCTGCCGGACGGCTCCTATCTGACGATCAGCGACAACGGTTTCGGCAGCAAGGCGAACTCGCCCGACGCGATGCTGATGTTCCACATCGTCAAGCCGGACTGGAAGGCCGGCGCGGTCGAGCGCGTGTCGACCGGCTTCCTGCACGATCCCAACCGCAAGGTGCCGTTCCGCATCGTCAACGAGAACACGCCGAAGCGCTACCTGACCGGCGGCGACTTCGATCTCGAATCGGTGCAGCCGATCGGCGATTTCCTGTACTTCGGCGAGGAGTTCGGCCCGTACCTGATCAAGACCGACAAGAGCGGCAAGGTCCTGCAGACCTTCGAGACCAAGGTCGACGGCAAGCTCGTGCGCTCGCCCGATCATCCCGCGCTCGCGATGCCGGCGGTGCCCGGGCCGGTGAAGTTCGAGGTCCGGCGCAGCAAGGGCTTCGAGGGCATGGCGGCCTCGCCCGACGGCAAGTTCCTCTATCCGCTGCTCGAAGGTCCGCTGCTGACCGAGTCCGGCGAACCCGAGGCCAAGGACGGCAAGCGCTTCCTGCGCATCCTGGAGTTCGATGTGGCCAAGGGCGAGTACACGGGCAAGAGCTTCAAGTACACGCTCGAGGCACCCGCCAACGCCATCGGCGACTTCAACATGATCGACGCCGGCACCGGCCTGATCATCGAGCGTGACGACACGGAGGGTGACGTGGCTCAGGCCTGCGCCCCAGGCGCCGTGAAGGCCGACTGCTTCAACGTGCCGGCGAAATTCAAGCGCATATACAAGATCGACCTCACCCAGGCCGATGCGGATGGGTTCGTGAAGAAGGTCGGCTACATCGATCTGATGGACATCCAGGATCCGAACAAGGTCGCGCGCGCAGGCGCCAAGGACGGCAAGCTCACCTTCCCCTTCTTCACCATCGAGAATGTCGAGGTGGTCGATGCCGACCACATCATCGTCGGCAACGACAACAACCTGCCCTTCTCGTCGGGCCGCGCGCTGGGCAAGTCCGACGACAACGAGCTGATCCTCCTGAAGGTCACCGACCTCCTGAAGGCGAAGTAGTCCGGAGTCTTCCGGTCGGGATTGACTCAGTCGATCACCCCAACGCCGACCTCACCCTGAGAGGCTGGCCGGAAATGAATTGAATCAATTCAAGCCCTTACCTCATCCTGAGGAGGCCACGAAGTGGCCGTC
>JBILYJ010000140.1:0-10645 GCA_044377795.1 Reyranella sp.
ACCGCGCGCGAGGAAGGCTTCACCGAGGTCGCCGACTGGTTCGAGACGCTGGCGAAGGCCGAGAAGAGCCACGCCGGCCGCTTCCAGAAGGCCCTCGACACGATGGGCTGAGCCCTCCGGGCTCGTTCCGAAGGGGACCCCGCGCGGGTCCCCTTTTTCTTCCCGCTCCCCTTCAAAAAAAGCGAACGATCATGCGCGAAGGCAGCCTCGAAGCACCGATCCGCCACGACCTCGACTGGCAGAACCCCTGGTTCTGGGACGAAAAGGCGCTCGAGAAGGAGATGGAGCGGGTCTTCGACATCTGTCACGGCTGTCGGCGCTGCTTCAATCTGTGCGATTCGTTCCCGCGCCTGTTCGATCTGATCGACAACGGCCCGACCGGCGAACTCGACGGGGTGAAGAAGGAAGACTACGCCCAGGTCGAGGAAGCCTGCACGCTCTGCGACATGTGCTTCATGACCAAGTGCCCCTATGTGCCGCCGCACGAATGGGCGCTGGATTTCCCGCATCTCATGCTGCGCCATCGCGCCGTGCAGGCGCGCAAGAAGGGCGTCAATTTCGTCGACAAGCAGCTCGCCGACACTGATCGCACCGGCCGGCTCGGCAGCTTCTTCGCCGCGGCCGCGAACTGGGCCACCGACGAACACAACACGGTGATGCGCCACAGCATGGAGCGCTGGACCGGCATCCATCACGGCGCCCGCCTGCCGCGCTATGCCGGCGAGACCTTCGAGATCCGGGCGCGCCGCGAAGGCGCCGTGCTCAACGAGGCAGCGCCGGCCTTCGGCAAGCGCAAGGCGGTCCTCTACGCGACCTGCTTCGTGAACTTCAACAGCACCGACATCGGCGCCGCCGCGCGTGCCGTGCTGGCCAAGAACGGCGTCGAGACCGAGGTCGTGCATCCGGCCTGCTGCGGCATGCCGAAGCTCGAGCTGGGCGACATCGAATCGGTCGCCAACGCCGCCAGGGAAGTCTCGGCGGCCCTGCTGCCGTGGGTCGACAAGGGCTACGACATCATCGCGCTGACACCGTCCTGCGCCCTGATGCTCAAGTTCGAATGGAAGCTGATCTGTCCGAAGGATCCGGCGATCGAGCGCCTGTCGAATGCCACCTTCGACCTCTCCGAATACGTCGTCGACATCGCCAAGAAGCACGGTCTGGCACCCGGCCTGGAGCCGCTCGAAGGCGGCGTCAGCGTCCACCTCGCCTGCCATGCACGGGCGCAGAACATGGGTGCGAAGGCAGCCGAAATGCTGCGCCTGGTGCCCGGCACGCGCGTGGCGGTGATCGAGCGCTGCAGCGGCCATGGCGGCATCTGGGGCGCGCGGACGGAGAATTTCGAGACCGCGGTGAAGGTCGGCAAGCCGGCCGCGCAGGCCGCGCTCAAGAACGACACCAGCTTCGTCGCGTCCGAATGCCCGCTGGCGGCCGATCACCTGATGCAGGTGATGGAGATGACGGCGGGCGACCAGGTGCCGAAGCCGTCGCGGGCGAGTCATCCGATCGAACTTCTGGCGCAGGCCTACGGGCTTGCAGGGACGGACAAGTGATGTCGCGCAAGATCGAAGCCTCAGACATCATCCCGACCGCGGAATATGCCAAGCTGCGGGCCGAGCGCCGCAAGCGGATCTCGGAGATCAAGAAGCACCGCCGGCTCGAAGTCGGCCCGTTCGCAACGTTCTATTTCGAATCCTTCGACACGATGCTGCATCAGGTGCTCGAGATGCTCTTCATCGAGAAGGGCGGCGCCGAACAGCTTCCGGACGAGCTCGCGGCCTACAATCCGCTGATCCCCACGGGCAGCGAGCTGGTCGCGACCGTGATGTTCGAGATCGACGATCCGCTGCGGCGCGCGCGCGTGCTGGGCATGCTGGGCGGCGTCGAGCACAAGGCCTTCATCCGGGTGGACGGCGAGACGATCCGCGGGGTGCCGGAAGACGACCAGGAGCGTTCGCGCGAGGACGGCAAGGCTTCGTCCGTGCAGTTCATCCGCTTTCCCTTCACGCCGGCGCAGGTCCAAGCGTTCAGGAGCGGCACCGGCGATGTCGTCGTCGGCTTCGATCACGCCAAATACGGCCACATGGCCGTGATGTCGGCCCCTGTGCGCCAGGCGCTTTCGGCCGATTTCGCCTGACCGGCGGCCGCCGTCAGTAATTCATCGGCAGGACGAGGACGACCGGATCGCCGCGCATGCCGTCCGGCACCGGCGGAAAGGGCATGGCCCGCCGGATTGCTGCCATCTCGGCATTGTCGATCAGCGGCCAGCCGCTCGAATGATCGAGCCTGATGTCGAGGAGTTCACCGGCCCGGTTGATCGTGACGCGCGTGACGACACGGCCATGCTGCCGGGCGGCGCGAGCGGCGGCGGGATAGTCGCGGTAGGGATCGATGTGGCGATACACGCGCGACAGATAGTCGTTACGGGCGCCGCCATCCCCCATTGTCTGATCGAAAGAGCCGGTCGACGGCCCCCCGAGGCTCGAGGTCTGCGGCGGATAATCCTGTAGCCGCATGCCCGGCGCCTGGGCTGTGCGGGGCGCGGTCGGTGGCCGCGGGGCCGGGCGGATCGGACGGGGCGGCGGTGTCGTCAGCGGGTGCTCCAGCGTCACCTGCGGCTTCCAGGACGAGGCATCGGTCTGCCACGTGGCCTCCGCCTCCGCCTCCGCTTCGGTGGCAGTTTGCGGGGCGGCGGTGGTCGTCTCGACCGGTGCGGGCGCGGGCTCCGCTGCCGGGGCAGGCTCTGCGACCTCCTCCTCGGGCGGCGCGGGCGTTGGGACGGGTGCGGGCGCGGGCTCGGCACTGCGGCGCGGCGGAGGAGCTGGCGCCGGCTCGGCAGGCGTCTGGACGGCAGGTGCGACGGCCGCCTGCTGCGGGGGCTCAGGTGTCGGCTGCGCGTCGACCGGAACCGGTTCGGCGGGCGCCGTCTGCAATTGCCCGGGTTCGGGCGGCAAGACCTCGGACGCGGCAGGCGCGGAGGCCGCCGCGTTCCCGGCGGACAGGGGCTGCGGATCGATCGAGATCATGATCGGCGTTTCCGCATGGTCGAGACGGCGCGACGGCGCGGCCCACCACAGGGCCGCGGCGACGAGCACATGCAGGCCGATCGCCAGGGCAAGCGCCGCCGGCGACATCCGCCCGGACTGCGACCGGAGGAAGCTGTCGTGAATCACGGCACCGCAAGTTCTACGGTCGGGCGACGGTCTCGGCCAGCCTGATCGGCCGCGGAGCTGCCGCCGTCAGCGCTGCTCGTTGTAGCGGAAGCTGACGGGAAGCTGGAACGTGTGGCGGTCGCCCGGGATGTCGGCGGGCAGCGGCGGATAGGGGCTGGCGCGCCGGATCGTGTCCATCACGCCGGCATCGAGCGAGGGAAGACCGCTCGATTTCTCCATGACCGCGCCGAGCAGTTCTCCCTGGCGCGAGATCGTCACCCGCGTCAGCACCGTGCCTTCCTCGCGGATGACACCGGAGTTCTTCGGCACGTAGGGGAACTGCGCGATCCGTCGCATCACCTGCCACAGATACTGCTCCTGTGCCCGTTTCTGTCCGTATTCGTCGGCGGGGTTGCGGAAGGCGGGTGAGGGCTGAGCGGCGGCGCGCGCGCCCGAGCCCCCCGGCGCCTGCGGCGCCAGCGGGGAGGGTCGAAGCTGCTGCTGGGGCGGGGCGGCGGGCGGTGGCGGACGCTGCGCCGGAGCCGGCGCGGGAGGCGGCGGCGCCGGCCGCGCAGCCTGTTGCTGCTGCGGCGGCGCGGGCGGGGACAGGGGCGGTGCCGCGCGGGGGACCGGCGGAGGTTTCGGTATGTCCCGCTCGGTCACGGGCGGCGGCGGCGCGTCGAGCGGCGGCAGCGCCTGCTCGAGCGACGGCGGGGGTGGAGGCGGCGGCGGTTCGGGCTTGGCAACCGCCTGTTGCTGCGGCGCCGGTGGAGGCTCCGGCTGGACGAGCGCCGGCTGTTGGGGCGGTGGAGGTTCCGGCTGGGCAACTGCCGGCTGCTGGGGCGCCGGAGGTTCCGGCTGGGCGAGCGCCTGCTGCTGGGGCGGCGGCTCCTGCCTGGCCTCCTGCGGCTTCGGCTCCTCCGGCTTGGATTCCTCCTTCGGGCCCGCCTCCTGCACCGTGTCGGGTGTGGGCATGTCCGTTGCGCGCGGGGCGGGCGTCTCGGCGCCGGCGACGTCGGCCGGGTTGGTGCTGCGCTCGGCGGGAGGGGGCGGCAGACCGAGGCGCATCGGCGGCGCCGCAGGCTGCGGCCTGGGTGTCGGCGCGCTGGCTGCGGGCGCGGGCGGCGGCGGGGCTGGTGCGGCGGCCGGTTCCGGCGTCGGCTCGGTCTTCTGCTCGGCGACCGGGGTCATGGCCGCCGGTGCATCCATCGAGATCTCGATGGCATCCTCGAAATGATCGATCGGACGCAGCGGCGAGATCCAGAACAGCGCCAATCCCACACCGACATGCAGAAGCACCGCCAGCGCCACGGCTGACGGGGGCATGTACTCGAAGCGGGAGTAGGTGAGACTGACGTCGTGGGTCACGGTGACCCCGTTCTACGGGGCGGCCCGGCGGGCCGCTAGTTGATCGGCTCGGATTTGTAGACGCCCCACATGCCGCTCCGCTCGATCCAGCCGCTCACGCCCGAAACCTTGACCCGGCACCAGTCGCCGGCGCAGGAGCGGATCTCACCCAGCACTTCGGGCTCGAGCCTTGCCACGACCTCGGCCGATGAGGCCGGAGTCTTGTGCAGGCTGGCGGTTTTCGCGTTGATGATGAAGGAGCGCTTGCCGGTGAGCAGGCTCTGGTGAACCCAGCCGCTGGCCCCCTGCCAGTCGCGGATTTTGCGCCAGTTCTCGTACTCGGCGACGATCTCGACCGGCATGGCCTTGCGTTTGAACACCCAGTCGACCGGATAGCGCGAGCCCGGCCCGGTCCGGACATTGACCTCGTCGGAACGGAGGGAGGCGAAGCGGGGAATGGGCAGGCCGGAGCCCTTGCGCTGGACATTGGTCGGTTTGTCGGCCGCGAAGGCTGCTTTTCCGCCGGTCTGGGGCAGGGAAAATGCCGCCAGGGCAACGGAGAAGGCGCAAAGCAGGACCGACGATCGAATTCCCATTGCCGCCTATATACCTGAAATCTTGATGTCGAGCGACAAGTAGCTGAAAAGGCGCGACTTTCCGGCATTACGAAAGGCGGGGGCGTTTGCTGGACAAAACGCGCGCGGACTTGGTAATCGGGCTTAGTCCCTGTCTCGAGCCAGCGCCGGTCCCCATTCACATGCCGTCCACCCCCAAGAAAAAGCCGCTGGTGATCGTCACCCGAAAGCTCCCCGACGCCATCGAGACGCGTCTGATGGAGCTTTTCGACACGCGCCTGAATGCCGATGACAAGCCGCTGACCGGCGCCCAGCTGGTCGAGGCCGTGAAGGCATCCGACGTGCTGGTGCCCACGGTGACCGACCGGATCGACGCCCGCGTGCTGTCGCAGGCCGGGCCGAAGCTGAAGCTGATCGCCTCGTTCGGCACCGGCGTCGACCATATCGACCTCGACACCGCTCGCCAGCGCGGCATCACCGTCACCAACACGCCGGGCGTGCTGACGGAAGACACGGCCGACATGGCCATGGCGCTGGTCCTGGCCACGTCACGTCGCGTGGGCGAGGGCGAGCGGCTGGTGCGCAGCGGCAAGTGGTCCGGCTGGAGCCCGACCTCGATGCTGGGCGCCCGCCTGCAGGGCAAGCGCCTGGGCATCGTCGGCATGGGCCGCATCGGCCAGGCGCTGGCGCGCCGCGCGCGCGGCTTCGGCCTCGCCATCCACTATCACAACCGCAAGCGCGTGCACGGCGAGATCGAGCGCGAGCTCGAGGCGACCTACTGGGAGAGTCTCGACCAGATGCTGGCGCGCATGGACATCGTGTCGGTCAACTGCCCGCACACGCCCGCGACGTTCCACCTTCTGTCGGCCCGGCGCCTCAAGCTGATGAAGCCGACCTCGATCCTCGTGAACACCGCGCGCGGCGAGGTGATCGACGAGAACGCCATGGTGCGCATGCTGAAGGCTGGCGAGATGGCCAGCGCCGGGCTCGACGTCTACGAGAACGAGCCGCAGGTGAACCCGAAGCTGCTCGAGATGGATCGCGTGGTGCTGCTGCCGCACATGGGCTCGGCCACGCTCGAGGGCCGCATCGAGATGGGCGAGAAGGTCCTGATCAACATCAAGACCTTCGCCGACGGCCACAAGCCGCCGGACCGCGTGTTGGCTACGATGTTTTAAAAGAGTTCCGTCGTCTCGACCGGAGCACCGAAGGTGCGGAGTGGAGAGACCTTCTCTCCACCAGAAGCAGGCAAATCGTCGAGGGAAGGTCTCTCCACTCCGCGCTGCGCGCTCCGGTCGAGACGACGGGAGTTTTTTGAGTTCCGGATCAATCTCGCGCTAAAGATCCCCCTCGACCATCTCGCGCGCACGATTGTCGATCAGCACGTCGCGCGTCGCGCGCCCGACCTGGGCGCCGATCAGGATGGTGAGCGACGTCCAGTACATCCAGACCATGATGGCGGCGAAACCCGCGGTGGCGCCGAAGGCGGAGGTGAGCTGGGTCACTTCGAAATAAAAGACAAGTGCCCGGTTGCCGGCCGCGAAGAGCAGCGCGTTCACCAGGCCGCCGATCAGCGCGTAGCGCCAGGGCACGCGCCCTGTCGGCAGCCACTTGTAGATCAGGGTGAAGAAACTCGAGAGCAGGCCGTAGTGCACGAAGGTCGAGATCGCGGGACCGATCCAGACGCCGAGGATCGGGAATCTCTCCAGCACGCCGGCATAGGCCGAGACCAGCACGCTGGCCAGGATCACGAGGATCAGAAGCACACCCAGCACGACCATCAGCAGCACGGCGAGCAACCGCGACTTCAGGCCGGCCAGGACAGGATGGACCGTCGGGCCCTTGCCGGTTCGCCAGATCGCGTCGATCCCGTCATCCAGTTCCACGAAGACGCGGGTACCGGTGTAGAGCAGCACGGCGGCGCCGGCGACGGCGGCGATGCCGCCGCCGCGGAACAGGTCCTCCGAGGCGAAGCGGCGGATGGTGCGCAACTGGTCCTGCGCCACGACGGTACCCAGCGCATCGAAGATCGCTTCCTGCGCCATGAACTTGCCGACGAACGGCTCGGCGATGGCGATGGTGAAGATCATGATCGGGCCCAGCGCGAACATCGTATAGAAAGCCATCGCCGCCGCCGTGGTCGACAGCCGGTTCGCGAAATAGCCGTAACCGGCCTCGTAGGCGATACGCCAGAGCGTTTGGATCATGGGTCAGCGCAGATGGGCGATGGCGTTGGAGTAATACGCGAGGACCGGCCGCTCGGTTGCCACGGCCGAGAAGAGTCCTTCGCCAGTCTCTTCTACCAGATGGCGCAGCGAGAGCATGCGCAGGCCGACATGGAAGGCATAGTCGCGGTCGCCGCGGGGCAGGTAGAGCTTCGCGCCGCGCGTCTCGAAATGCACGATCAGGTCCGAGGCCCGGACCTTGAGCTCGAGTTCGTCGAGCGGCCCCTCCGCTTCGAGCAGGACCGTCGCCATCAGCGACACCGGCAGGACGGGGACGAGGCGGGCGATCTCGCCCATCACGTCGTTCGCCAGCCGGCCGATCACCTCGAAGCGCTGCTCCTTGTCGAGCGCGCGGAGATCGCCGCCCCTCGGCCCACCATGGGCGGCCAGCCAGCCGCGTGCCGAGATGGGACCGCCGAAATTCACGCAGGCATAGCCGAAGCGGTGCCATTGACCGCGCAGCATCAGCCCGAGCTGGCTCGCCCAGAAGGCGAGCGCCGTGCGCACGGTGAACCACGTACTGCGCCGGCCCGCCTCGCTGTCGAGCGAGCGCAGCAGCGTCCGGTCCTCCAGCACGCGATCGTAGTTCAGCGCCACCGGCACGAACACGATGTCGTGCGTGCCGTTGGGATCGAACGATTTCAGCATGTAGTCGAACAGGCCGAGCTTGGGCTCGCGCAACCTTCCGTCGCGCGACAGGCCGCCTTCGGGATACATCGCCTGGGCGACACCGGCCTCGGTCGCCATGTGGACATAGCGTTCGAGCACCCGTCGGTAGATCGGGCTATCGGAGTTGCGGCGCACGAAATAGGCGCCCATGGACCGGATGAGCTGCTGCAGCGGCCAGATCCGCGCCCACTCGCCCACCGCGTAGGACAGGGCCGTGCGCTCGGCGGCGAGGAAGGCCACCAGCACGTAGTCCATGTTGCTGCGATGGTTCATCACGAACACCACGGTCGTGTCGGGTGAAACGCCGGCCAGCGTGCGTTCGTCGGCATAGCCCAGGCGCACGCGATAGAGGAAGCGCGCGACGGCGCGGGCGATCGAATAGCCGACCCGGAAATAGACGTAGGCGTTGAAGGTCGGCACGATCTCGCGCGCGTAGCGATGGACTTCCGCCATCGCGACCTCGCGCGGCACGTTATGGGTTCGCGCGTGTTCGTTGGCGGCAGCGACCACCTGCGGATCGTAGATCAGCCGGTCGATCAGGACCTGCCGCTTGGTGAGCTGGAACGGCTTGATCTCGACAGCGAGGCGGCGGTTGACCCGGTCGATCAGGCGATTCAGCCGGCGCCGCAGGAACCAGCGGCCGCTCGGGATCAGCAGCCGGTCGAGCAGCGACCACAGCGCGAACGCCAGGATCGCGACGAACAGCCAGAGCGGAACGGTGACAGGCTCGCCCATTTCCGTCCTTCGCGCCCTTCCCGTGCCGTTCGCGTCAGTATTGCTTGAGGCCGAAGCCGGCGATGGCGAGCAGGATCGAGGCGACACCCAGGGTCAAGGTGGAAGCCAGTGCCCCCACCAGGCGGCCTTTCGGGATCAGGCCGAGCATGCCGCCGGCATGCAGGACGCGCGCGACCAGAAACACCACCGACAGGATCGCGACCGTGCGGAAGCTGTAGAAGTCGCTCGCCATGTAGATGATCAGCAGGGTGAGGGGCGCGAACTCAATCAGGTTGCCGTGCGCCCGCACCGCCGCCTGCATCTCGGCATCGCCGCCGTCGCCCAGGTTGATCCGCTTGCGACCGCGCAGCAGCCCGATCTTTATGGTGAGCGCGACCGCCAGAAGGCCCAACAGCCCGGCGCAGACGTAGAAAACGGGCACTGGCGGCCTCCCCTCGATTTGGCGGTATTCTATGGCCATATTGGCTGGGGACCAGCACGCGAAAGCAAGAGGAGCCGCGTCATGTGGCGGATTCTGCGCAGGAAGACCGAGTTGCCGACCGCCGACCGGGCCTTGCCGGGCCGCCCGTCGCCGGACTTCGAGATTCCGGTGATGCACTACGTCAACGGCAACCGGATTCAGCCGCCCTTCCCGGCCGGTATCGAGCCGGCGATGTTCGGGCTGGGCTGCTTCTGGGGCGCCGAGCGCGTGTTTTGGGAGGCGCCGGACGTCCATGCGACCGCCGTCGGGTATGCCGCCGGCCTCACGCCCAACCCGACCTACGAGGAAGTCTGCTCGGGTTATACCGGCCACAACGAGGTGGTGAAGGTGTGGTTCGACCCGAAGAAGACCTCCTACGAGGCCCTGCTGCGCCTGTTCTGGGAGAGCCACGACCCGACCCAGGGCATGCGGCAGGGCAACGACGTCGGCACGCAGTACCGCTCGGGGATCTATACCTTCTCGGAGACGCAGAAGACGCAGGCCCTGGCGTCGCGCGCCGTCTTCCAGAAGGAGCTCGCCCGGAAGGGCTACGGCACGATCACGACCGAAATCATCGAGGCGCCGACGTTCTTCTACGCCGAGGACTATCACCAGCAGTATCTCGCCAAGAACCCCGGCGGCTATTGCGGCCTGGGCGGCACGGGCGTGTCCTGCCCGATCGGACTGGGCGTCGCGGCGGAGTAAGAGCCGGAGCCTTGCCTCCCCGTTCAAATGGGAAGGCGTTTTGAGTCGAAGGTCAGACCGGCTTCGCGGTGTTCTCGTAGCCGAATTCGTTATCGAGGGCGGCGATCTGGCGGCGGAAGTCGATGCGCATCCGCGCCTTGTCGCTCTCGTCCAGCCACGAGGCCTCGACCGAGTTCAGGCTGAACATCCGGGCCTTGTCGGGCCCCCAGCCGATCGTCTCGAACAGGGTCGTGAAGCCGTGGCCGAGATTGGTGCCGAACATCGCCGGATCGTCGGTGTTGATGGTGACGTTCAGGCCGGCCTCGACCATGCGGCGGATGCGCTGCGGCCGGTGCGGTCTGTTGTGGAGCAGACTGGTCCAGGCGCAGGGCGTGAAGTAGAGCCCGTCCTTGCGCGCCTCGCTCATCACGAAGTCCGACGCCAGCATGTTGTAGCCGTGGTCGATACGGTCGCAGCGCAGCACGTCGCGGCAGATCAGGTAGTTAGTCGGCGGCGCTTCGAGCGGCGTGAGATAATCCTCGCAGCAATGGGCCGTGCAGCGCAGCCCGCCCTTGCGCGCCAGCGCATAGGCCTCGGCGAACGTGGCGGGCGGACCGACACTTTCGTTGCCGTCCAGGCCGATCCCGATCACCAGCTCATGGCGATGCGCGAGCGCCGTCTCGACGATCTCGACGGCCTGGGCGGGCGAATTGATCGAGCGGTCGATGCAGCAGATCAGCCGGGCGGAGATGCCGAAGGCCCGTCCCACCCGCTCGATCCCGTCGGCCATGCCGGCCACCA
>JBILYJ010000141.1:0-10640 GCA_044377795.1 Reyranella sp.
CGATATGGTCGACGAAGCGCTCCAGCAGATAGGCCGCCTCGGGCCGGCCGGCGCCGCGATAGGCATCGGTCGGCACGGTGTTGGTCATCACGCCCTTCACGTTCACGTAGATCGCGGGCGTCTGGTAGAGGCCGGCCAGCATGCCGCTGCCGGCCATCGTCGGGATGAACGCGCCGAAATGGCTGAGATAGGCGCCCAGCGCCGCATGGGTCGTGACCCGGAGGCCGAGGAACTTGCAGTCCTTGTCGAGTGCCATCTCGGCCAGAGAGACATGGTCGCGGCCCTGCACGTCGGACAGGAACGCTTCCTGGCGGTCGGGAATCCACTTCACCGTGCGCTTCAGCTCGCGGCTGGCCCACACGACCAGCGGATACTCCGGATGCACGAAGATCTTCATGCCGAAGCCGCCGCCCACGTCGCCGGTACGCACGCGCAGCTTGGGCTGGCCGATCTTCAGGATCATGTCGGCGACCACGGGACGGATGACGCTGACGCCCTGCGAGGAAACCCACAGGGTCGACCGGTCGTCGGTGGGGTCGTATTCGCAGATGGCACCGCGCGGTTCCATCGAGTTGACGACCAGCCGGTTGTTCACGATCTCGAGCTTCACCACACGATCAGCTTTGGCAAAAGCAGCTTCGGTGCGCGCGCGATCGCCCATCTCCCAGTCGAAGACGAGGTTGCCCTTGATGTGGTCATGGACCAGCGGCGCGCCCGGCTGGGCCGATTCGAAAGTGCCGACGGTGTGCGGACGCGCTTCGTAATCGACCTCGATCAACTCGGCGGCATCCTTCGCCTGTTCCAGCGTTTCGGCGACCACCAGCGCCACCGGGTCGCCGACATGGCGGACGCGTCCCTGGGCGAGCATCGGGCGGGGCGTCTCACCGCGGGGCGTGCCGTCACGGTTGGTCACGGGAACCAGGCAGGGCAGGTCGCCGTAGCCGGCCTTCTTCACGTCTTCGCCCGTCAGGACCAGCAGCACGCCGGGCGCTTTCCTTGCGGCTGCGGTGTCGATGGCCTTGATGTCGGCGTGCGCGTGTGGCGAGCGTAGCACATAGGCGCGGGCCGCCGGGGTCGAGAGCTTGGTATCGTCCGTATAGCGACCACCGCCGGTGAGGAGTCGCGGGTCCTCGACCCGGCGTACCGATTGACCAATGCCGAACTTCGCCATGAAATTCCTCCGTGTTGGCCGGAGGTTAGCCCGCCATGGACGGGCTCGCTAGAGGATCGTCCAGACCACGCCCGCCATGACGACGAGGAGGCAGGTCCCGAGCCCCACGATCCTCACGTCGGGATATGCCGCTCCCGAGCATTTCACCACCGGCAAGCAGGGGCCGTGGACGGGATGGCGGCGCCGGCCAAGCCAGCACCGCCGCCTTGTCGGCTTGCTACTTCTTCGGCGTGATCGAGACGACCAGCACCGACGTGTCGATCGCCGTCAGCTGGTCGCCGGTCTTGACGCGCGGCAGCTGGGCGCGACCTTCGGGCGTTGCCACGTTATAGGTGCGGACCTCACCGCCGCTGGGGTTCACGACCGAGATCGTGTTGGCCGAGGTATTGACGCCCGTGACCCACCAAGTGGCGACGGTCTGGTCAGCCATGACGCCGGTGGCGCGGGTGCCCGTGGAGACCGCAGCCGTGACGCTGAGCTCGCGGTCGCGCGGAGTCGTCGCTCTCGGGCCGGACAGCACGAAGGTGAGTCTGTCCTCAATCGCCACCGAGACCCTGTCGCCTACCTTGCTGGTGTCCATCTTGACGCCGTCGCCGACTTTCGAGGTCAGCGTGCGGCCTGCCGGACCGGTGAACGTCACGGTGCGCTTCGCCGGATCGATGGCGGTGATCGTCGCATCGATCGAATTGGTGGTGACCGTCGAGATGCCAACGATCGGCTGGCCCTGCGCGAACGCCGGGCCGGTGATCGCAATAGACCCAGCGAGCACTGCGGCGATCAGGAACTGTTTGGTGAACATGAGTCTCTTCCTCCGTTGATGAATAACGCTAGCATGAGTTTTGACGGATGTTCCATGGCAGGCCTGTGACACTGATACTGAATATGTTCAACCTTGGAGAGACCGCGTGACCACGGCCTATCTCGCTGTCGACGGCCTCGAGAGGCAGTTGCGCGAAGAGCTGGCGCGGGCCGGTGTCGAGATCCGTGCCACTCATGGCAGTCTCGTCCTGTCGGATTCCCTGCCTGTCTCCGCGGCCTGGGCCGCCAACATCTGGCGCGATTGCCTCGAGCTGCCGGTGGCGTCGATCGGCACGGCGGCGAAGGCGCTGCGCGACATCCAGCGCAACTGGGCGATGTACGCACCCGTGCATCATCGCCGCGCCGCGCTCATCCAGGAGAAGCTGCCGCACGTCTCGGCCAGGCCGGTGGTCTTTCCCACGGCCGCGCCGACCGCGCCGCTGGGATCGTGGACCCTGCTCGCGCCCGACCGGATGCTCGCGGCTGCATCCTGCAGTTCGCCTTTTCCCAACGGCGAGGTGGACCTCGTCGAGGACAAGGTCGGGCCACCCAGCCGCGCCTATCTGAAACTCTGGGAGGCGCTGGTGCGCCTGCGCCGCTGGCCGCAGCCCGGCGAACGCTGCCTCGATCTCGGGGCCTGTCCGGGCGGCTGGACCTGGGTGCTGGCACGGCTCGGTGCCAGCGTCGTCGCGGTCGACAAGGCGCCGCTCGATCCCAAGGTGGCGGCCATGCCAGGCGTCGAATGGCGGGGCGAAAGCGCGTTCGGACTCGATCCCGCCAGCGTCGGCCCGGTCGACTGGCTGTTCTCCGACGTGATCTGCTACCCGGCGCGGCTGTTGCGGCTGGTCGAGCGCTGGCGGGCGAGCGGCCTGGTCCAGAACTTCGTCTGCACGATCAAGTTCCAGGGCGAAACCGACCACGAAACCGCCAGGGCCTTTGCCGCCATTCCGGGCGCGACGGTCCTGCACCTCCACAACAACAAGCACGAACTCACGTTCCTGCTGCCATTCCGACCGCCGGATCCGCTACCGGGATAGTCCGCGGCTGCGCAGGTCGCGCACGGTGTGGTCGATGAACGCACGGATCTTCGGCGCGAGCAGTCGGTTGGTCGGGTAGACGGCATAGATGCCGCCCGAAGGAGTCTCGTGGCTGGCCAGGACTCGGGCAAGGAGGCCGGCGGCCAGCGCATCGGCGATCAGCCACTCCGGAACCGCGGCCAGACCCAGGCCCGAGAGCGCCGCCGCGCGCAAGGACTCGGAACTGTTGACGAGAATACGGGGCTGGACCGCGATGGGCGCCTTTCCGATGCGCCAGGTGTCGCGCCAGGCGAGCGGCGCGAAGCCGATCAGCCGGTGGCCGAGGATGTCGCGCGGCGTGCGGGGCGTGCCGTGGTGCGCGAGATAGCCCGGCGTGGCGACGATGACGACGCGCGACGTGGCGATGCGGCGGACGACGAGGCTGGGTTCGGGCTTCTCCACGATGCGGATCGCGAGGTCTATGCCTTCCTCGACCAGTCGCAGCGCAGCGCTTCCGGCGATCAGCTCGACGTCGATGGTCGGATAGGCGGCGAGGAAGGCGGGTAGGCCGGGCACGATGTAACGCTCGGCAAACCCATCGGGGGCGGCGATGCGAAGCCTTCCGGCAGGTTCCTTCTGGGTGGCCTGGGCCTCGCTGCGCGCCAATGCGAGATCGTCGAGCAGCCGCCGGCAGTGACGGTAGAAGGCGGTCCCGGCCTCGGTAGGGCGTACGCGGCGCGTGGTGCGGTCGAGCAGGCGCACGCCCATACGCTCCTCGAGCGCTCGCACCGTCTCGCTGACCGACGACTTGGCGCTCTGGAGGGCCTGGGCGGCGGCAGTGAAACTGCCGGTCTCCACCACGCGGGCAAAGGCTTCTATGCCGGTGAAGGCTTCCATGCGCCATTGTTCGCCAGGGCGAACAATCTGTCCAGAACCACCGTCTGCCATCGCGGGCGGTGCGCGGCTAATTGGTGTTTCGTCGATACAGGGGAGCAAACGATGAGCGAGACACTGGATGTTCTGGGCGCGCCGATGATCGTCAAGGCCGACGGGGCCACGATGGCGGCCTTCGTCGCCGACCACCCGATCCCGCCGGGCTATTTCGTACCGCCCCATCGCCATGACGCCGACGACGAGATGCTGCTGGTTGTCGAGGGTGAGCTGACGCTGATGAGTGAGAGGGGCGAACGCAAAGTGCCGGCCGGCTCGAGCGCGACCTTAATGCGCGGCGACCTGCATGGGTTTCGCAACGATACCCCAGACACGGTGCGGTTGCTCGTCGTCGCGACGCCCGGCGTGCAGGCGGCCGAGATGTTCCGTCATTTTGATCGGGCGACCCGCGAGGCGGGACAACCTCTCGCGCCGCCGCAGATCGCGGCGATTGCCGGCGAGTACGGCGTCCAGTTCGGCTAGCGCCGGGGCAGTGTCCGCAGGAAGGCGGTGATGTGCGCGCGGAAGCTGTCGATGAAGTCGCGTGCCACCGGCGGCAGGGTGCCCTGCGCGGCATGGAGGGCGGCGAACTCGAAGTGGATGCGCGGCTCGAACGGCCGCACGACGATGCCGCGGGTCGCGTATTCGGTCGCAGTGAAGGGATCGCACAGGGTGACGCCGGCGCCGGAGCCGGCGAGCGAGCAGGCGATTTCCGACAGCGGCGTCTCGATGCGCATGACCCGCCTCACGCCATGGTCGGCGAAGACGCGGTCGATGCGGAAGCGCGACAGCGAGGAGTGCCCCAGCGAGATGAAGCTCTCGCCCTCGAAGTCGGCCGGCCGCAGCCGCTTCTTGTGCGCGAGCCGATGGTCCTGCGGCAGCACCGCCATGTAGGGGGCCGGCGGCATGCGTTCGAGGCGCACCGCCGCGTGTTCGATCGAGCCTTCGGCGAATCCCAGGTCGCTCTGGCCCTGGGCGACGGCCGTCACGACGGCATGTGAAACCAGACCGGAAAGCACGAGATCGAGCTTGGGCCGCTCGACCAGGTAGCTTCCCGCGAACCGCGGCAGGAAACCGTTGGCCAGCGCGGGCAGGGCGGCGATCCGCAGGAAGCCGGCCCGCCGCGTGCGCAGCTCGGTGGCCATCTGCGAGATGCGTTCGAGGCCGACGAAGGCCCGTTCCACTTCGGCGTAGAGGGACAGTGCCTCGCTGGTCGGCACCAGTCCCGTGCCGCGGCGTTCGAAGAGGACCAGGCCGAGCTGTTGCTGCAGGTCGCGGATCATGCGGCTGACGGCGGGCTGGGTGACGTTGATCAGATTGGCGGCCATGCCGACGCCGCCCGTCAGCACTACGGCGCGGAAAGCCTCGATCTGACGCGGGTTCAGGCTGCGCATCGGCCTTCATAACATTTCGGCATAGATGTTGACGACAAAATGGATTTGACGCCGTGCGGCTCGATATCAAACACTGACGTTGGGGAACTCACGAACGGAGGGGACAATGACCCGTTTGGCAGGCTTCGGCGCTATTGCGGCACTGGCTTTGTTGGCGGGCGCGCTGCCCGCGGAGGCACAGCAGAAGACACTCACCGTCGCGGCCTATGGCGGCGTGTGGGACAGCCATCTGCGCAAGGAGGTCTTCCCCGAGTTCGAGAAGAAGCACGGGGTGAAGGTCGAATACGTCGCCGGCAATTCCACCGACACGCTGGCCAAGCTGCAGGCCCAGAAGGGCAACCAGGTGATCGACGTCGCCATCATGGACGACGGCGTGATGTACCAGGCGATCCAGCTCGGCTTCTGCAGCCCTATCCAGGGGCTCGACAAGAGTGAGCTCTATCCGGCGGCGCTGTTCAAGGACGACAAGGCCGTCGCCGTCGGGCAGACCGGCACCGGCTTCATGGTCAACACCAAGGTCTTCAAGGAGAAGGGCTGGCCGATCCCGACCTCGTGGAACGACCTGAAGGATCCGAAGTTCAAGAAGCAGCTGGTCATCCCGCCGATCAACAATACCTACGGCCTCTACACGCTCATGATGTTCGCCCGCATGAACGGCGGCGGCGAGAAGAACATCGAGCCGGGCTTCAAGGTCATGAAGGCCGACATCAATCCCAACGTGCTGGTCTACGAGCCCTCGCCGGGCAAGATGACCGAACTGTTCCAGTCGGGACAGGCCAACATCGCCGTGTGGGGCACCGGCCGGGTGCAGGCCTTCGCCAACACCGGCTTCCCGGTCGACTTCATCTATCCCAAGGAAGGCGCGCCCATCCTGCTCGCCTCGGCCTGCCCGGTCGCCAAGGCGTCGGTCAATCCGCTGGCCCACGAGATGATCAAGCTGCTGGTGTCGACGCCGGTCCAGACCGGCATGGCCAAGGCAATGGGCAACGGGCCGGTCAACACCAAGGTCGACGTCAATATGCCGGAGCTCAAGATGGCGCCAGTCGGCGAGCGCGCGAAGCTGATCATCGCGCCGGACTGGGATGCCATCAACGCTTCGCGCGACGACTGGACCAAGCGCTGGAACCGCGAGGTCGAGCGCTGAGCCCGTAGGTCGATCGTGCATCATCCCGTCTATGTGTTTCGCCACGGCGAGACCGTCTGGAATGCCGAGAAGCGGGCGCAGGGCTTTCTCGACTCGCCGCTGACCGAGACGGGGCGTGCGCAGGCGCGCGCCATGGGGCGGGCGCTGGCGCATGAACTCCGGCAGGCCGGTCACACCCCTGCGGACGTCGTGGTTCGGGCGAGCCCGCTCGGCCGCGTCCGTGAGACCCTGGCCCTCGCCGCGGTAGAGGCCGGCCTGAAGCATCACGAAGGGTCGTTCGACGATCGCCTGCGCGAGATGAGCTGGGGCGAATGGGACGGTCTGACCGGCCCGGAGATCGAGGCGCGCTGGCCGGGGGCGATGGCGGCGCGGCGGCTCGATCGCTGGACCTACGAGCCGCCGGGCGGCGAGAACTACATCGCGGCCGCCGCGCGCGCCCGGGCGGCGCTGGACGATATCGCCGCGCTGGCGATGGAACGTCCGGTTGCCGTGTTCGCCCACGGCGGCATCGGGCGGGTGCTGCGCGGCCTCTTCCTGCGCGTGCCCGAGGCCGAGATCCTCGACATGGACCAGCCGCAGGACGCGTTCTATCGGCTGCACCGCGACGCCGCGGCACGCATCGTCTCGCACGGTGCGGACTAGATGGCCTTTCTCGAACTCGAAGGACTGACCAAGTCGTTCGGCGCGCACAACGCCGTCGACGGGCTGACGCTGGGCGTCGAGAAGGGTGAGTTCGTGGCGCTGCTGGGACCCTCGGGCTGCGGCAAGACCACGACGTTGCAGATGATCGCCGGCTTCGTCGAGCCGACCTCCGGCGCGATCCGGCTCGCCGGCAAGGATCTGCTGGCGATCAAGCCTGCCAAACGCGGGCTCGGCATCGTCTTCCAGAGCTACGCGCTGTTTCCGCACATGACCGTGGCGGAGAATGTCGGCTTCGGGCTGGAGATGCAGGGCGTCGCCGCCGCCGAACGCAGGACGAGGGTGGGCGAGACGCTGGAACTGGTCGGGCTCGGCGCCTTCACGACCCGCTTTCCGCGCCAGATGTCTGGCGGGCAACAGCAGCGCGTGGCGCTGGCCCGCGCGCTGGTCATCCGGCCGCAGATCCTGCTGCTCGACGAGCCGCTGTCCAACCTCGACGCCAAGCTGCGCGAGGGCATGCAGATCGAGCTGCGCCAGATCCAGCGCACGGTCGGGACGACGACGATCCTGGTGACGCACGATCAGGCCGAGGCGATGGCGCTGTCGGACCGCATCGTGGTGATGAACCAGGGCAAGGCCGAGCAGATCGGCCCGCCGCACGAAGCCTACGAGCGGCCCGCGACGCCCTTCGTCGCCAACTTCCTCGGCAAGACCAACCTGGTGAACGGCGCCACCGTGCGGCCCGAGCGGATTTCCTTCGCCGCGTCCGGCCTCGCCGGCACGGTGCGTACCCGCATCTTCCAGGGCAATCACTGGCTCTATCAGGTCGACACCGCGTCCGGCCTCGTCACGGTGATCCGCCAGAACACCGGTGAGGCGATGCCGGGCGAGGGCGATGCCGTGCAGCTCGCCTGGGAAGGCCGCGCGTGAAGGCGGCGCCCTATCTCCTCTGTGTGCCGGCGCTGGTCCTGTTCGCCGGCGTGGTGATCGTACCGCTCGCCATGACGGTGCTGCTCTCGTTCCACGACTGGGGCCAGTACAAGGGCATCGAGCCGGTCTTCATCCTGAAGAACTGGCAGGAAGTGCTGGGCGATTCGTACTTCCACGAGATGTTCGCGCGCACCTTCCGCATCGCCTTCTTCGTCACGCTGCTGGCGGCGCTGTTCGGCGCGCCCGAGGCCTATATCCTGAACCGCATGCGCAGCCCGTGGCGCGGGATTTTCCTGCTGGTGATCCTGGGCCCGCTGCTGATCTCGGTGGTCGCGCGCACGCTGGGCTGGGCGCTGCTGTTCGGCGGCAACTCCGGTCTGGTGAACAAGGCCTTGATGGGCATGGGCCTGATCTCGGCGCCGCTGCCCTTCATGTTCACCGAAATCGGCGTCGTGGTCGCGCTGACGCACGTGCTGATGCCCTACATGGTGCTGGCGGTCTGGGCCTCGCTGCAGCGGCTCGACCCGCAGGTCGAGAACGCGGCGGTGGCGCTGGGGGCGGGGCCCTTCACCGTGCTGCGCCGCATCGTGCTGCCGCAGGTGATGCCGGGCATCCTGTCGGGCGCCGTGATCGTCTTCGCGCTGGCCGCCAGTGCCTTCGCCACGCCCGCCATCATCGGCGGCCGCCGCCTCAAGGTCGCCTCGACGCTTGCCTACGACGAGTTCCTGAACACGCTCAACTGGCCGCTGGGGGCCGCCGTCGCGGTGCTGCTGCTGCTGGCGCTGATCGCGGTCATCTGGGGCGCCAACCGGCTGGTCGAGCGCCGCTACGCGCAGGTCTTCGCATGAGCCGCAACGGGCCGATTGCGCTCGCTTATCACGCGCTGTTCGTCACCTTCATGCTGGCGCCGATCCTGGTCGTCTGCTTCGTCGCCTTCACGCCCGAAGGCTACCTGTCGTTCCCCACCGACCGCTGGTCGCTGCGCTGGTTCTACGCCATCGCGCAGTATCCGGAGTTCATCTCGGCCTTCTGGCGCAGCCTGTGGCTGGGCGCGATCTCCTCGGCGATTGCGGTAGGGATCTCTGTTCCGGCGGCACTGGCCATCGCGCGCTACCGCTTTCCCGGCCGCGAGGCGATGACGGCGCTCTTCATGTCGCCACTAATGATCCCGCATCTCGTGCTGGGCATCGCCTTCCTGCGCTTCTTCACCCAGATCGGCCTGGGCGGCACCTTCACCGGCCTCGTGCTGTCGCACATCGTCGTGGTGATACCCTTCGCGCTGCGCCTGACGCTTGCCTCGGCGGTCGGTCTCGACCGCTCGATCGAGCATGCCGCCGTATCGCTCGGCGCCAGCGAGAGCGTGGTCCTGCGGCGGATCACCTTGCCGCTGGTCCTGCCCGGGCTGGTCAGCGGCTGGGCGCTTGCTTTCATCAATTCGTTCGACGAGGTGACGATGACCGTGTTCATCGCGGCGCCGGGCACGGAGACGCTCCCGGTGCGCATGTTCCTCTACATCCAGGACAATATCGATCCACTGGTGACGTCGGTGTCGGCCTGCGTGATCGCCATCACCGTCGCGGCGCTGCTGGTGCTCGATCGCGCCTTCGGGCTCGAACGCCTGCTCGTGGGAAGGAGTGCCGGCCATGGCCGGTGACGAATTCGACGTCGCGGTGGTAGGCGGCGGGCTGGTCGGCGTCGCCACCGCCTGGGGCCTGTCCCGCGAGGGCTGCCGGGTCGTCATCCTCGACGAAGGCGACCGCGCGGTTCGTGCAAGCCGCGGGAACTTCGCGCTGGTCTGGGTGCAGAGCAAGGGGCTGGGCCTTGCGCCCTATGCCGGGTGGACGATTCGCTCGTCCAACGCCTGGCGCGGCTTCTCCGATCTCCTGAAGCAGGAGACCGGTCTCGACGTTTCCTTTCAACGGCCCGGCGGCTTCCATCTCTGCCTGTCGGACAAAGAGCTCGAGACGCGCGCCAACAACCTCAGGCGCCTGCACAACCAGCCCGGCATCGTCGACTACAAGACCGAGATCCTGACCCATGATCAGGTCAAGGCGATGCTGCCCGACATCGGGCCCGAGGTGGTGGGCGGCAGCTTCTGTCCGCTCGACGGCCACGTGAATTCGCTGCGCCTGTTCCGCACCCTGCATGCCGCCCTCAACGCGCGGGGGGTGACCTACCTGCCGAGCCATCGCGTCGAGACGATCACCAAGGAGGCGGGCGAGTTCAGGCTGGCAACGCCCCACGGCGAGATTCGCGCCGCCAAGGTCGCGCTGGCGGCCGGAAACGCCAACATGCGGCTGGCACCGATGGTCGGGCTCGAAGCGCCGATGCGGCCCGAGCGCGGGCAGATCGTCGTCACCGAACGGCTGCGGCCCTTCCTCAACCATCCCGTCGTCACCCTGCGCCAGACCGACGAGGGCACGGTGATGATCGGCGATTCGAAGGAAGAGAGCGTCGATCCCAGCGGCCTGACGATCGGCGTCAGCGCCACCGAGGCCGAACGCGCGGTGCGCCAGTTCCCGCTGCTCGCCAACGTGAACGTGGTGCGCACCTGGAGCGCCATCCGCGTCATGACCCAGGACGGCTTCCCGATCTACGACGAGTCGCAGAGCCATCCC
>JBILYJ010000648.1:0-2739 GCA_044377795.1 Reyranella sp.
GAGCTGCGCTGACGTCTGCGCGGGCGGCTAGTCTAGAGATCGAACTCGACGAAGACCGGCCAGTGGTCGGACGCGACGATCCCGTAGCCGATCCAGGCTCGCCTGACCTTCGGCGACAAGTCGTGCGTGACGAAGACATGATCGATGCGGCCCTCTCGGGGAAAGGACTCCACCTCCTCCTCGCTGTTGCCGGCGGCGATCCAGGCGTCGGCCAGGTGCATCGTCGTGCCGAGGCGACCGTAGTAGCTCGTCTCGCCGCAGACCAGCGGATACTCGGGATGGTCCGGCGTGAAATTGAAGTCGCCGGCGAGGATGGCGGCGCGCGCCACGTCGGGCCGGCGCTCCTGGAACATGAAGGTGGAGCCGGCGGCACCGTCCCAGGTCGCACCGATACGCTCGGCGTTGAGGACAGTCTCCATCAGGGCGCGGACCTGCGGCAGGCGCTGCTGCGGGCCGACATGGCTGAGATGGACGCTGTAGACGCGCAACGGTCCCGCCGGCGTCTCGATCGACGCCTCGACGAAGCCGCGTTGCAGGTCGAAGCGCTCGACGAGCGCTGTCTTGGGCAGGAGGTGCCCGCGCGCCCAGGTGATCGGCCAGCGAGAGATCACCGCGTTGCCGAAGCTGCGGCGACGATTGACGATCCGCCCGTCGGCACCGACCTCGCTGGCGTCGGACTCCATCGCGCCGTGATACCAGTGGTAGCGATTCAGCCGGGAGGCGATCTCGGCAGTCTGGTCGGCAAACACGTTCTGCGGCCAGCCGCAGACGGCTTCCTGGATACAGACGATATCGGCCTCGGCCACCGTGTCGGCGATGCGGGCGACGTCATAGCGGCCATCGGATCCGACGCCGTAGTGGATGTTGTAGGTACAGAAAAGCATGGCGATACCTAAGCCATCAAGGCGCTCGATGGCTACCTGAACCGATTGACGCGGGCCCTACCAGGTCATGCGGAAGCCGGCGGTGAGGGCCTGGTTCGAATCCTGGCTGGAGATGTTGCCCTCGTAGCGGAAGTAGACCGAGGTCGCGTCGGCGATGGCGGTGCTGGCGGAGAGACCCAGCACGACGCTGTCGCGCTGCGGTGCAGCGCCGTAGGTCGTGAAGGGCAGTGCGGGTGCGCCGACGAAGGAGGCGGTGACGGGCCGGCCGGTGTCTGCATACTCGTGGCCCCAGCCGAGCTTGACCTGCATCGCCAGCTTCTCGCGCCAGCCGAGATCCATCGCTCCGCCGAGCTGGGCGCCCAGCACGCTGCGCAGCGAGTTGGTGGTCTGCGCCGCCACCGACAGGTCGAGCGCGCCTGCGCCCGATTCGGTGAAGGCGTTCTGCGTCGCCGTGGCGGCCTGCAGGCGCGCAAACGGCGTGACGTAGGCCGCGGCGAGACCGCCGATGTCGAAGCGATAGCCCGCCTCGAGCTGGCCGAAGAACAGGTTGGAACCGGTGCGGCCGTTGGCGATGCGCGACAGGCCGGGGATGGTGATCTGCCGCTGCATGCGGTTGTCGGAATAGGCATAGGCCGCCAGACCGTCGACATAGACCGCGTTCTTCGCGTAGCTGGCATAGAGGCCGACCTGGAAGGTGTCGGAGATGCCGCGTCCTGAGAAGCCGCCGACCCATTGCGTGCCGCTGGTGAAGCCGGCGGTGACGCCGACCAGGAGATCGTCCGTCACGCGCCGGTCGATGCCGGCGGCGAAGCCGCCGAGGCTGTAGGTGAGCGTGCCGGCATTGGCGGTGCCGCCGACGACGCCGAAGCCGCCGAGCGCGCCACCCCAGGCGCCCCAGCGGCCGGGAGCGCTCGTGTCGCAGGCGACGTCGCAGGCCTCGGCCAGGGCCACGCGCTTGCCGCCACCCGAGGTGCCGCCAACCGTGTTGGCGAAGTTGGTCATGAAGACCTGCGTCGTCGCGATGCCGGCCGAGGAGAAGCCGGAATAGTTCTGGCCGCTGATCGCGTTCATGGCCGCGACGCCCTGCTGGGCGTTCATCGTCGAGAAGGCGCCCAGCACCGTCGCGAAGTCGCCGGTCGCGCCGATGGCGGCGGCGTCGAGCACGGCGCCGACGGCGGCCTGGTTCTGCGTCTGGGCCTGGCGCCCGAAGCCGCCGATCTGGAGACTGAGATAGACGTTGTTGGCGTCGTAGCTGAGGCTCGGCAGCAGGAACGGCAGGGCGCTGCCGACCGACGAATAGGTGCCGGTGACCCCGCCGCTGGCGTTCAGGATCGTGTACGTGGTCCTGGGCGCGTAAGGGCCCGTGGCAGCCGGTGCCACGAAGACACTGGTGCCGGCGGCGATGGTGGCAGTGCCTGGCGCGCCGCTCACGTTGAGACGGTCCGCCTGCCCCTGGCCGTTGGTCTCCACCGTATAGCTGCTGCCGGCGGCCTGCGTGTAGCTGCCGTTGACCGCAAGAGTGCCGATCGAGTTGCCGGAGGCCAGGGTGCCGTTGTTGACGACGTTGCCGAAGATGGTGCCGGCGCCGCCGAGACTGCCGCCGGGTCCGACGGTGACGTCGCTGGTGATGCTGCCGTTCACCGCGAGGCGGCCGCCCGTGACCGAGGTGGGTCCCGAGTAGGTATTCACGCCCATCAGGTTCAGGAGGCCGTTGCCGGTCTTGTTGAGGCCGCCGGTCCCGATGATGGTTCCGGCGAAACTCGTGCTGCCGCTCTCTGCGACGGTCAGCGTGCTGGCCCCGAGCGCGATGGTGCCGCCCGCGCCCGCCAGAGAGCCGACGGTGACGTGGTTGCCG
>JBILYJ010000649.1:0-2735 GCA_044377795.1 Reyranella sp.
TCGCCTCGACCTTGTCGAAGGCTGCCGCGATCGATTCCGCCGACTGCACGTCGAGATCGACGGCGACGGCCCTGGCGCCACCCTGCTGCAGTTCCGCCTGCAGAGAGGCGAGCCGGTCGGCACGTCGCGCGGCGATCACCACCGACGCGCCCGCCTCCGCCAGCGTACGCGCGAAGTGAACGCCGAGGCCCGACGAGGCGCCGGTCACCAGGGCCACTTTGCCGCTAAGGTCGAATCGCTTGGACATGGCGAACGCTCCACTGTTTCATGCCGGCCTTATAGGCGAGCGACCCGTTGGGAGGAAACATGGACCTCGGTCTCAAAGGCAAGCGCGTGATGGTGACCGGCGGCACCAAGAGCATCGGCCGCGCCATCGTCGACACTTTCCTGGCCGAAGGCGCGGTCGTGGGCTTCTGCGCCCGCGATGCGGCTCTGGTCAAGGAGCGCGAGGCGGAATGGTGCGCGCAACAGGGCCGCGCCACCGGCACGGCGCTCGACGTCACCGACAATGCGGCCCTCAAGGCCTGGATCGACGGCTTCGCGGCCGATGGCGGTATCGACCATTTCGTGGCCAACGTGAGCGCGCTCGGCACCGACAACACGGTCGAGGGCTGGCGCAAGGCCATCGAGATCGACCTGGTCGCAACGGTCAACGCGGTACTGGCCGTCCGTCCGCATCTCGAAGCGCGCGGCCAGGGTGCCACGCTCACCATCATCGGCACGACCTCGCTGGTCGAAGTCGCCGGGCCGACCCAGCCCTACCGTTCGGTGAAGGCGGCGCTGGTGCCCATGGTCAAGTCGATGGCGATCGAGCTGGCGCCAAAGGGCGTGCGCGCCAACATGGTCTCGCCCGGCACGATCCTAGAGGACGGCAACACCTGGGGCCGCCAGCGCGACGCCGGATCCGAGCGCTACAAGCGTTCGCTGGCGCGCAATCCCACGGGCCGCATGGGCACGCCCCAGGAAGTGGCCGGCGCCGTGGTGTTCCTCTCCGGCGCGCCCGCCTCTTTCATCACCGGCATCAACCTCGTGGTCGACGGCGCCATCACGTCGCGGGTGCAGTACTGACGCCTGCGCGCACGCCGTGGCCGCTGGTCGCCCTGCTGGTCGCGGCCGGCATGGTCGCGGCCTTCCAGGTCGGCAAGGCGCCGCCCGCCCTTCCGTCGATCCGCGAGGATCTCGGCGCAACGCTGGAACAGGCGGGCTGGCTGCTGTCGGTCATCAACCTGATGACGGCGCTGGGCGGCATGGCGATCGCGCTGACGGCGGATCGCGTGGGCCACCGGCGGCTGGCGATCTTCGGCACGCTCCTGGCCGGGGCGGCCAGCTTCGCCGGCGCTTTCGCGCCGAACGTCGAAGCCCTGCTGGTCGGCCGTATCCTCGAAGGGCTTGGTTTCATCACCGTCGTCGTGGCCGTGCCGAGCCTGCTGCTGCGGCTCACGCGGCCCGGCGACCAGCGCCTCGCCATGGCGATCTGGAGCACATACATGCCGGCCGGCTCCGGCATCATGATGGTGATCGCGGCGATCGTGCTGCCCGGTACCTCCTGGCGCACCGTCTGGCTGGTCGCGGCCGGGGCGGCAGCCCTGATGGCTCTCGCGCTTTTCTTGCGCGCCGTGCCACGGCGCGAGCTCGACCCCTTGCCGGTCGCGCGACGTCCGGTCCTTGCGGAAATGAAGGAAGTCGCCACCAGCGGCGGCCCGCTGGCCATCGCGCTCTGCTTCGGCGCCTATGCCTGCTGCTGGTTCGCCGTCATCGGCTTCCTGCCGACGCTCCTGATCGAGCGGCTGGGCTATTCCACCTCGACGGCCGCCATCGTCACCGCCGCGGTCGCCATCCTGAACGTGACCGGCAATCTCGGGGCCGGCTGGCTGCTGCACAGCGGGGTGCCGCGGGTCATGGTGATCGTGGGCGCGACCCTGTCGATGAGCCTGTGCGCCGCCGGCATCTTCGTGAACGGCGTGCCGGACCTCGCGCGGCTGGTGCTCGCCGGCCTCTATTCTGCGGTGATCGGCGTCGTGCCGGGCGCGCTGTTCACCGCCATTCCGATCCATGCGCCGCGACGGGAACTGGCAGGCGCCTCGACCGGCCTGCTGATGCAGGGCTCCAACATCGGCGGGCTTCTCGGCCCCCCGATCACCGGCGCCCTGGTGGCCTGGGGTGGCTGGCCGAGCGCCGCCTGGCTGACCACGGTCGCTCTGACCGTGGCGGCGGGCGCCGGCCTCTTCCTGCACTGGCTGGAACGGCATAAGGTCGCCCCATGATCTACGTCGACATCGTCTCCGATACGATCTGTCCCTGGTGCTATATCGGCAAACGCCGGTTCGAGCGCGCCCTCGAGCAGAGCGGCCGCACCGATGTCGCCGTCGCATGGCGCCCATTCCAGCTCAATCCCGACATGCCGGCCGAGGGCATGACGCGCGACGACTATGTCCGTGCCAAATTCGGCGGCGGCGACCGCCCTCGCCAGATCTATCAGGCGATCGCCGAGAGCGGCCGTGAAGCGGGCATCGACTTCCAGTTCTCGCGCATCAAGCGCACGCCCAACACCGTGCTGTCGCACCGTCTCGTGCACTGGAGCGCCCGGAGCGAGCGTCAGGACGAGGTCGTGGCCGAATTGTTCAAGGCCTATTTCGAGGAGGGCCTGGACATCGGCGACCTCGACACACTGGTCGAATGCGCCGTCCGCGCCGGCATCGAGGAAGCCCCTGCCCGTCACTTCCTTATGGGGGACG
>JBILYJ010000142.1:0-10576 GCA_044377795.1 Reyranella sp.
CCATGAAGCCTCTCGCCCCGATCCTCGGTCTTGCCCTGGCGCTCGCCGGCTGCGCCCAGCTCGACCAGGCCTTCGCCCCGCCGCCGCCCAGCGCGCTGTCGCAGCCGATCCAGGCCGCCGAGATCGACTGGTCGCGCAGGAGCGGCGCCAACACGGTGAGCGGCATCGCGACCATGAAGGCGGGCGACACCACCCACACCTGCGGCGGCCAGGCCGCCAACCTCGTGCCCGACAGCGCCTATGCCCGCGCCCGCATGACGGCGATCTTCGGCAACGACGCGCGCGGTACGCGCGCTTCGGCCCAGGGCCCGGTGAAGTTCGACCGCGACGACCCGCTTTACGTCTCGACCCTGCGCCGCACCACCTGCGACGCCTCCGGCAGCTTCTCCTTCCCGCGCGTCCCCGACGGCGTCTGGTACGTCACGACCAGCGTGAAGTGGGACGGCCCGGGCGACCGCGCCGAGGGCGGCTCGATGATGAAGCGGGTGGACGTGCGGGGCGGGAAGCTGGTGAAGGTGACGCTGCCGTAAGTCATGGGAGGAATCTTCCGACAATACTCACAAGTCCTCTTTGCTTTAGTCTGCTAAAATCCGGCGTATGAGCCCACGCTTCGTATGGTGGAGCTTTAGAAGTCTGCAGATTGAAAAGCATCCCCAATCTGGAAATAGCGCTATTAATGCTGGAGTGCTGCCGCCGCGAAAAGAAGCTTAGAATAAGCAATGGCATATGTACGTCCGCAATTTTCGAAGGGCCAGGTAAACCGGGCAGGTGAAATCCTGAAAGCCGACGTCGACTGGCTACCTGATGAGGGTGGATTCAACCGACAAGCGTTTGAGGATCAGCAATGGGCGAATAGTGTCCTTACCAATTGGCGCGGCTGTCACGCGTAGGCGCAGGTGCCTACCATTTGATTGTGCTGGATTCTGCAAGCAAGTCAGTTTCGATTACTCCCTACTCTACCGCGAGGCTTGAGGAGGCTGCCGACGCGTACACTGTATATGAGCAGAGAACGAAGCAAGGGGAGCCAATTGAGGCTGTGCTAGTTTCGGCCGGGCCGATTGGAAATCTTCGTAAGGCGTATCCTAATTACTTTTTGGATACGGCTGCTTTTATCCGGCAAATCGAGAAGCTTATTGCGCCTTATGCGGTAGGCCCTAAGGTAGTTGCGGATGGGCGTCCTACCTATCCTTACCGGCTTTCGTCTTATCGCCATTTCCACATCCGAAAGCGCAGTGGAGGACACAGGCTTATAAGTGTTCCATCATCTGAGCTGATGCAGGTGCAGCGGTGGATTGTTGCACATATCCTCAACTCCCAGCCGGTGCATCACTGTAGTTTCGCGTTCAAACCCACGTCTTCGATCCTTAAGTGTGCTGCGAGACACACTGGCGCCAGCTGGCTCATTAAAATGGATGTTGCTGGCTTTTTTGGATCAATCAGTGAGATCCAAGTTTATCGTGCCTTTCGAAACTTGGGTTACCAGCCTCTCATTTCATTCGAATTGGCGAGATTGACGACACATCCTTCGGGGGCGGAATCTAGTCGCTACAGGGCCAAAAATTGGAGGGCGCGCAAGCACAGCAGCCCCATAACATCGTACGCATCCGCGGAAATGGGTTACCTGCCGCAGGGTGCGCCCACTAGTCCTATGCTTTCCAACATTGTGATGAGGGAAGCTGACGAGTTAATTGACACGATCGCTCGTAGCGCAGGCTTGAGGTACACGAGATACAGCGACGATCTTACTTTCTCTACTACGTCTGCTTTCAGTCGTGAGAAGGCAATTGGAGTTATTCGACGGGTTTCAGATGTTCTGTGGCGAATGGGGTTGCGGCCGAATCCTCGGAAAACGGTGGTAGTTCCACCCGGTGGTCGGAAAGTGGTGCTCGGCTTACTAGTTGATGGTGACGTCCCCCGCCTGACGAAGGATTTTCGTAGTTTGCTGCGTCAGCATTTGCACTATCTGGAAAAGTACGGTCCGATGCAGCACGCTAGCGCGCGCGGATTTGACAGTGTCTGGGGGATGCATCGACATATTCGTGGACTGATTGATTTCGCCAAGATGGTGGACTGTAAGTACGCCAACGCACTTCTTGATCGTTTCAACAAGATCAATTGGCCGTCTAGCTAGTTTCGCCAAATGTGCCGTGGAAGTGCTGGACTATGGTGCTCGACCTGATGGCCGAGCAATTGCTGAAGAGATCCATCCTTAGGTTAGTTGGATTGGACCTCGGTGTGATGCGGGATGAGGTGGGCGTAAGAGTCTGGCACTTGATTGAGGATTGCGTTCGGGCCGGCCCCGTGTGGCTCTCGTTCTTTACGCCGTTCAATAACTGGACGCTCAAGTTTTCTCGCGATTGCTTTGAATAGGCTACACCAGAAGGACCGCTCGAGCTCTGTTAGAAGATGTTGGGCGCCCACTCCACCTCACCCACCCGTGATCCCCCACCCCTGATCCATCCGCCCGCGTGCTACAGTACCACCCCCATGCCGCCCCTCTCGCGCCGCACCTGGAGCTGGACCTTCGATCTGCCGCCGTCCGTGCTGTGGCCGGTGCTGGCGGATACCAACCGCTTCAACGAGGCGATGGGCCTGCCGCCCTACCTGCTGGAGGAGACGCCGCAGCCCAACGGCACGGTGCTGCGCCGCGGCCGGGGCAAGGCGGCGGGGTTCACGCTCGAATGGGAGGAGAAGCCCTACGAGTGGGTGCTGGGCCGGCATTTCAACGTGTCGCGGGTCTTCTCCAAGGGGCCGTTCCGCCGCTTCGGGCCGGTGTTTGATCTCGAGCCCGACGGCAAGGGCGGCTCGCTGGTCCGCTACGCGCTCGAATGGGAGCCGCTCACCCTGATGGGCCGCCTGTTCGGCAAGCGGCTGGCCGAGCAGGCCGGCGCCGCCGTGGGCAAGCGCATCCTGGAGGCCGTGTCCTTCCTCAAGGGCGAGCGCGAGACGCCGTTCGAGCTGTCGACGCCGGCGCTGCCCGACGGCGCGTTCGAGCGCGCGGCGGCGATGGCGGTGGAGATCGACCGCAGCCCCTACGGCAACGGGCTCGGCCGGGTGCTGACCGGCACGGTGCTGGGCGGCATGGCGGGCGACCTCGCCCATCTCAAGCCCAAGCGGCTGGCGCGCCAGATCGGCGTGGCGCCGCGCGCCGCCATCGAGGCCTGCCTCGCCTCGGTGCGGGCGGGGCTTCTGACCATGAGCTGGGACCTGCTCTGCACCAACTGCCGCGGTCCCAAGCTCTCGGCCTCGGCCCTGTCGGAGCTGCCGCGCGGCGCGCACTGTCCCTCCTGCAACATCGATTACGACCGCGACTTCGAGAAGAACGTCGAGCTCACCTTCGCGCCCGCGCCCTCGGTGCGGCCGCTGATGGTGGGCGGCTTCTGCCTCTCGGGCCCGATGGCGACGCCGCATGTCGCGGTCCAGCTGCTGCTGGCGCCGGGCGAGCGGCGGCGCGTTTCGGTCGATCTGCCGCCCGGCCGCTACCGGCTGCGCACGCTGCATCCCGGCGGGACGGTCGATGTCGAGCACGAGGGCGGGCCGTTCCCCGGCCTGCGCGTGACGGCGACCGGCGTCGAGGCTTTGCCGCCGGGTTCAGGCGAGGCGGGAACCATCGAGTTCGTGAACGAGGCGGGCTTCGAGCTGGCGGCGCTGATCGAGGACCGGACCTGGACGCGCGAGGCGCTGACCGTGCCGGAGGTGATCTCGCTGCAGGCCTTCCGCGATCTCTTCGCCGCCGCGACCCTGCGGCCGGGCGACGAGGCGGGGGTGAGTCAGGTGGCGCTGCTCTTCTCCGACCTGCGCGGCTCGACCGCGCTCTACGAGCGGCTGGGCGATGCCGCCGCCTACAACGTCGTGCGCGAGCATTTCGCGCTGCTGGCGTCGATCGTGCGCGACCATGACGGCGCGGTGGTGAAGACCATCGGCGACGCCGTCATGGCCTCGTTCGGCGATCCCGCCCACGCGGTGCGGGCGGCTCTTTCCATGCAGTCCCGCATCGCCGACCAGGATCTGTCGCTGAAGCTCGGCGTCCACATGGGCCCCAGCGTGGTGGTGACCCTGAACGACCGGCTCGACTATTTCGGCTCGACCGTGAACATGGCCGCCCGGTTGCAAGGCCAGAGCGAGGGCGGCGACGTGGTGCTGTCCCGCGCCGTGGCCGACGATCCCGCCGTCCAGACCGTCATCGCCGATGTGCCGATGCGTGAGGAAGAGGTCGCGCTGAAAGGCTTCGACCGGCCCGTGGGGTTCGTGCGTCTTGGCCCTTCACCCTCCGCGCCGCTGCAGACAACCCCCTCACCCTGAGGAGGCGCGAAGCGCCGTCTCGAAGGGTGGGCACGCGCACCCCGTCCGTTGCCCATCCTTCGAGACGCGGTCCTTCGGACCGCTCCTCAGGATGAGGTTCGGAGCAAGACAACCACCTCATCCTGAGGAGCGCCGCGAAGCGGCGCGTCTCGAAGGATGGGCAATGGGCCCCTTCATTCGCCACTTCTTTTCGCGAGCACCCGAAGCGCCCCGAAATCGCCCCTGATCAGGGCCTCTTTCTTGGCCCGCGACCAGCCTTTGACTTGCCTTTCGACCGCGATTGCATCGGTGATGTTCAGAAAATGCTCCGACCAAACGATGACCACGGGAAGACGTTTGGCGGTATAGCCCCCGTACGTACCGTTGTTGTGCTCCGAAAGACGCCGCTCCAGGCCTCGACGCGCCGAGCCCACGTAGTAGCTGCCGTCTGAACAGCGAAGCATGTAGACGTGCGCTCCGTCTTCGTTGTCCATGGTCCAGTCAGTTCGACCTTTGCCCATCCTTCGAGACGCGGTCCTGCGGACCGCTCCTCAGGATGAGGTTGGTGGGTGATGTGCTTATGGGGCGGAGATGGCGACGCACGGCCTCACGTCCCGAAGAACGCGCCCATCACCGCCGCGGCCTCGTCGTTGGCCTTGATCCCCTGCTTCAGGAACCGCGTCAGCGTGAAGAAGCCGTGGATGGTGCCGGGGTAGTTGACGTAGGTCGTCTTCACGCCCGCATCGATCAGCCGGTCGGCATAGGCGCGGCCCTCGTCGCGCAGGCGGTCGAAGCCGGCGGTGAGCACGAAGGCGGGCGGCAGGCCGGTGAAGTCCTTCGCCAGCAGCGGCGACAGGCGCAGGTCGGTGAGGTCGGTGCCGGCCGGCACATAGGCGTCCCAGAACCAGTCCATCAGGTTCTTGGTCAGAAAGTACCCCTCGGCGAAGGCCCGGCGCGAGCCGGTGTCGCGGCTGGAATCGGTCGCGGGATAGATCAGCATCTGGAAGGCGGGGCCGGCTTCCTGCGCGTCGCGCATCGCCTGGCAGACGACGGCGGCGATCGTGCCGCCCGCCGAATCGCCGCCGACCGCGAGGCGCGCGGCGTCAGCGCCGAACGCGGCGGCGTTGTCCCTGACGTGCCGGAAGGTGGCGATTCCGTCGTCGATCGGGGCGGGGAAGGGATGCTCGGGCGACAGGCGGTAGTCGATCGAGATCACCTGGCAGCGGCTCCGGTTGGCCAGCCGCCGGCAGGTCGAATCGTGGGTCTCGATGGTGCCGATCACGAAGCCGCCGCCGTGATAGTAGATCAGGGTCGGCAGGTTGCCGGCCTCGACGCCCAGCGGGCGGTAGCGGCGGTATCTGATCTCGCCGCCGGGGCCCGCGAAGGCGCCGTCGATGGTTTCCGCGACCTCGGGCGGATCGGCCTCGCTGTCCTCCGACATCTTGTCGACCGACTGGCGGCCGATCGCGTGCGGCAGGGTCTCGAGCTTGGGCCGGCCGGCCTTGGTGGCCGCCTCCATCAGGTCGAGCAGCATGCGGGCTTCGGCGTCGAGCATTCATATCCTCCGATTCGTCGGGCGGACTGTGCGCGGCAGGGCGCGGGGCGACAAGTGGGTGATCCGGCGAGGTGTTCCCCGGCGTACAAACGCCATGACATCCACCTTGCCGTCCCGCTTCTCCCTGCTCGGCCTGCTCGCAATGCTGGGCGCCTGCGCCTCGCCGCCGGACGCGACCGTCGCCGCCTCGGCCCCGCCGCTGGTGCTGGAACAGTTCTTCCCCGGTCGCACGGTCGGGCAGGGCGTGTTCACCAACAGCTGGACCGGCTCGGAACGCCGCTTCGACGTCGTGATCGACGGCACCTGGGACGGCAAGACGCTGACCCTGGTCGAGGATTTCGCCTACGCCGACGGCGAGAAGGACCGCAAGACCTGGCGGCTGGAGCGCACCGCGCCCGGCGTCTACACCGGCATGCGCGAGGACGTGGTCGGCCAGGCGCGGGCCTGGACCGAGGGCAAGGCGGTGCGGCTGGAATATTCGGTGAGCCTGGGCGGCTGGACCGTCGACTTCTCCGACGTCCTGGCGCTGAACCCCGACGGCTCCCTGATCAACAAGGCCACCGTCGGCAAATGGGGCCTCCGCGTCGGCCGGGTCGAACTCGAACTCCGCCGCGCGCCGGGGAGTTGATACAGGCTTCGAATGCCCCCCAACCTCATCCTGAGGAGGCCCGAAGGGCCGTCTCGAAGGATGGGCTACACACACCCCGCCCGTTGCCCATCCTTCGAGACGGTCGCTGCGCGACCTCCTCAGAGTCTGGCCGGAAATGAATGCAGCTAAAACAACGGGTTATAAACGGACCCGATAACCTCACCCTGAGGAGCATCGCGTAGCGATGCGTCTCGAAGGGTGGGCACGAGCACTTCGTCTGTTGCCCATCCTTCGAGACGGCCACTTCGTGGCCTCCTCAGGATGAGGTAAGGGCTTGAATTGATTCAATTCATTTCCGGCCAGCCTCTCAGGATGAGGTCGTGGGTGGGGTGCCTGTTAGAGCGCTAAAACTCTAAAACTCTAAAACTCTAAAACTCTAAAACTCTAAAACTCTAAAACTCTAAAACTCTAAAACTCTAAAACTCTAAAACTCTAAAACTCGACGTCGAGCTCCTCGACATCCTCGTGTTCGGCCTTCGCGGCTGCGGTCCATTCCATCATCGCGGGGAAGCGCAGCATGAGGTCGCGATAGCCGGCCGAGGCCGGGTCGAGCTTCACGTTGTAGGTCTGGAACCGGGTGCAGACCGGGGCGTACATGGCGTCGGCCATGGTCGGGGTCTTCCCGAACAGGTAGGGCCCGCCGTATTTCTGCAGGCAGTCGCGCCAGATCGCGGTCACCCGCTCGATGTCGGCCTGGGCGCCGCCCCACACCTTGAAGGTCTCGTGACGGACCTTGAGGTTCATCGGCAGGGCCGAGCGCAGGTTGGCGAAGCCCGAATGCATCTCGCCGCAGATCGCCCGGCAATGGGCGCGCGCCGCCGGGTCCGCGGGCAGCAGGCCGGCACCCGGCTTGATCTCATTGAGATATTCGGCGATGGCCAGCGTGTCCCAGACCTTGACCGGCCCGTGCTCCAGCGAGGGCACCAGGAAGGAAGGCGAGAGCAGCAGCAGCTCGGCGCGGGTGGACGGATCGTCCCACGGCGCGACCTTCTCGTCGAAATCCAGCCCGGCCATCCGGCACAGGAGAAAACCTCTCAGTGACCAAGAGGAATAGTTCTTGCTACTGATGGTGAGCGAGGCCTCGGCCATGGACTCCACCCCTCCCGGTTGGTGGTTGTCTGTATCTTAGGTGCCCTCGTAGATGCAAATACCGAGCCGGTCGCCCCCCATGCTTTATGCGATGTATCAGACCGCCGCCGACATGATGCTCCCCGTCCGCCTCTGGGCGACGGCGGCAGGCCACACGCTTGCCAGCGGGGGAACGGCGCCTGACAGCTGGCGGGCGGCCAGCGCGCTGTGCGAGATGACGACCCGGGCCACCCTGACCCATCGCCGGCCCGCCTTCGGCATCACCGAGGTGCCCTACGGCAACCAGACGGTGGCCGTGCGCGAGGAAGAGGTCTTCGCCACGCCGTTCGGCACCCTGCTGCGCTTCGCCAAGGTGGGCGTCGCGCCGCAGCCCAAGGTGCTGCTGGTGGCGCCTCTTTCCGGGCATTTCGCGACGCTTCTGCGCGATACCGTGCGGGTCCTGTTGCCCGACCATGACGTCCACATCACCGACTGGGCCAATGCCCGCGATGTCGGCATCTGGAACGGCCGCTTCGGCTTCGACGAATATGTCGAGCACCTGATCAAGTTCCTCGAGGTGATGGGCCCCGGCGCCCATGTCATCGCGGTCTGCCAGCCCTGCGTCCAGACGCTGGCGGCGGTGGCGATCATGGCCGAGGACGACAATCCGGCGCAGCCGGCCAGCATGACCCTGATGGCCGGGCCGATCGACACCCGCGTCAGCCCGACCAAGGTCAACGAGCTGGCGATGGGCAAGCCGATGAGCTGGTTCGAGCAGAACCTGATCCACCGCGTGCCGATGCGCTATGCCGGCGCGACGCGGCAGGTCTATCCCGGCTTCATCCAGCTCACCGCCTTCATGAGCATGAATGCCGAACGCCACATCAAGGCGCAGACCGACCTCTACAAGCACCTGGCCAAGGGCGAGACCGAGCAGGCCAACACCATCAAGGCCTTCTACGACGAGTATTTCGCCGTGCTCGACCTGACGGCGGAGTTCTACCTGGAAACCGTCAAGTGGGTGTTCCAGGAGCACCGGCTGCCCAAGGGCGAGCTCGAGTGGAAGGGCCGGCGGGTGAACCCCAAGGCCATCCGCCGCACCGCTTTGTTCACCATCGAGGGCGAGCGCGACGATATCTGCGCGCTGGGCCAGACGGTGGCGGCCCACGATCTCTGTTCCAGCCTGCGGCCCTATCGCAAGAAGCACTATATGCAGGCCGGCGTCGGCCATTACGGCGTGTTCAGCGGCCGCCGCTGGGCGAACCAGATCTACCCCCTGGTGCGAAACACGATCCTGGCGAACGAATAGCGGGTCTTTTTGAGGCCGGAAATCCGCAGTACATTGCGGGCATGGCCGATTTTCCGAAGAAGACCCTCGCCGACTGGGAAAAACTCGCAGCGAAGGAGCTGCGCGACCGCCCGCTCGATGACCTGACCTGGATGACCCCCGAGGGCATCCCCGTGAAGCCGCTCTACACGGCGGCCGACCTCGAGCAGATCGAGACGGTGGGCTCGCTGCCCGGCTTCCCGCCCTTCACGCGCGGGCCCAAGGCCACGATGTACACGGGGCGTCCCTGGACGGTCCGCCAGTATGCCGGCTTCTCGACCGCCGAAGAGAGCAACAAGTTCTATCGCGCCAATCTCGCGGCCGGCCAGATGGGCCTGTCGGTGGCGTTCGATCTCGCGACCCATCGCGGCTACGATTCCGACCATCCGAGGGTCGTGGGCGACGTCGGCAAGGCGGGCGTGGCGATCGATTCGGTCGAGGACATGAAGATCCTGTTCGACGGCATCCCGCTCGACAAGATGAGCGTGTCGATGACGATGAACGGCGCCGTGCTGCCGGTGCTGGCCGGCTACATCGTCGCCGCCGAGGAGCAGGGCGTGCCGCAGGACAAGCTGGCGGGCACGATCCAGAACGACATCCTCAAGGAGTTCATGGTCCGGAACACCTATATCTATCCGCCCGGACCCTCGATGCGCATCGTGGCCGACATCATCGAGCACACCGCGCTCTACATGCCCAAGTTCAACTCGATCTCGATCTCCGGCTATCACATGCAGGAGGCGGGCTCGACGCTGGTTCAGGAGCTGGCCTTCACGCTCGCGGACGGTCTCGAGTACGTGCGCGCCGCCAAGGCCAAGGGGCTCGACATCGACGCCTTCGCGCCGCGCCTCTCGTTCTTCTTCTGCATCGGCATGAACTTCTTCATGGAAGCCGCCAAGCTGCGCGCCGCGCGCTTCCTGTGGGCCGAGCTGATCAAGCCGTTCGAGCCCAAGAAGGTCGATTCGCTGTCGCTGCGCACCCACTGCCAGACCTCGGGCGTCTCGCTCACCGAGAAGGACCCGTACAACAACGTGATCCGCACCGCCTACGAGGCGATGGCCGCGGTGCTGGGCGGAACCCAGTCGCTGCACACCAATTCGTTCGACGAGGCGATCGCGCTGCCGACGCCGACCTCGGCCCGCATCGCGCGCAACACCCAGCTGATCCTCCAGCACGAGACCGGCGTCACCAAGGTCATCGATCCGCTGGCCGGCAGCTACTACGTCGAATCGCTGACCGCGAGCCTGGTCGCCGAGGCGCGCAAGCTGATCGAGGAGGTCGAGGCGCTGGGCGGCATGACCAAGGCCGTCGAGGCCGGCATGCCCAAGCTGCGCATCGAGGAGGCCTCGGCGCGCCGCCAGGCCCGCATCGACCGCGGCGAGGAGATCGTGGTCGGCGTGAACAAGTTCCAGCTCAAGGAAGAGTCGGCCATCGACATCCTCGACATCGACAACGACGTCGTGCGCGAGGCCCAGCTGAAGCGCCTGCACACCATCCGCACGACCCGCGACGAGGCCAAGTGCGTCGCCGCGCTGAAGGCGCTGGGCGAGGCCGCCCGCACCGGCACCGGCAATCTGCTCGGCCTCTCGATCGAGGCGACGCGCGCCCGCGCCACGGTGGGCGAGATCTCGTCGGCGCTGGAAGGCGTCTACGGCCGCTACCAGGCGACCATCCGCTCGATCTCCGGCGTCTATGC
>JBILYJ010000409.1:0-5101 GCA_044377795.1 Reyranella sp.
CGCCCTCGTCGGCCTTGGCGAAGGGCTGCGGCCTGAGATGCACGACGTCGGTCGAGCGCAGGAACGGCGAGCGGTAGGTGTGCGTCGTCGGAAGTCCCGGCACACGCAGCACGAACTCGTAATGGGCATCGGAGCGGCCGACCAGGGGACCCCAGACGCCGTCCTCGCCGGTGGTCTTGCGAAGCAGCGCCACCACGCTCTTGCGCTCGCCCGTCTTGGGGTCGACCTCGAAGATCTCGACCTCCGCGCCAGCCACGGGGATGTTGGTATAGGTCCCCTCGTTGAGGCCGGTCACCTTGCCGTTCAGGATCGGCAGCGGCTCCTGGGCGATGAACATGCTGCCCGGCGGCTTGCCGGTGATCTGCTCGAACGTCGCGGCGAAGGCCAGCTTGTGGAATGCGACCTCGCGATGGTCGAGGCCTTCCAGGATGACGTTGCGCGCGCCCCGCAGCTCCGAGGCATCGTAGCTGACGCCGGTCGGCTTGCCGGGCGCGCCGATGAAGCGGCCGTCGGGCTGCGAATACTTGTCGTTCCTGTCCGACCGGATGGCCATCATCTCGACCCCCGGGATCAGGTCATCGGGACCATCGTTGAGCCCCTTGAGGAACGGGAAGGCGCCGTTGAACTCGCTGCCGACCAGCAACTGCTCGGAAATCACGATGCCCTTGTTGGGCGTGCCGCACAGAACGGCGTGGCTCACCATGTCGGCGCCGCCGTTCTTCAACATCGCGCGAATGGCGTTGCCGCCGCGCGAGGACCCGACCAGGGCGACCTTGCGACGGCGCGTGGCCTTCAGGACCTGCACCACGAAGGACGTCAGTTCCTTCATCTGGTCCTCGGCCGAGGACCGCAACGGTTGCGGCTTCGAATCGTCGCTGCGGGCGTTTGGATAGACGAAGTCGATCGCGAAGAGCTGGTTGCGCTTGTACCCGTTGGCCTCGAAGCGCCACAGGTTGTTGATCCAGAGCGCGCTCGAATCGCCGTTGCCGTGCACGAACACGACCGGCGGCGGCCCGGATTCGGGCTGTTGACGCCGCGGTCCCGACTGGGCGAAGGCGAGCCTGGGAAGGGCAAGCGTCGACGCCAGCACGGCTCCGCCGCCGAGCAGCGCGCGGCGGCTCGGGCCGTTCTTCGAGGACCTCGAGCCCTTGGTCATCACTCCCCCAGACATTGCCCCCATGTTGGCAAATGCCGGAGGCGGGCGCTACGCTTGCCGTATGTCCATTTGTTACGTCGACAGCCCGGTCGGCCGGTTGGCCGTCGAGGCGGATCACGACGCCGTGACGTCGGTGCGCTGGGCCGGTGCCGGTGAACGGGCCCGCGACGTTTCGTCGGCGCCGCTGCTCGAGGAGGCGGGGCGCCAGCTCGACCGGTATTTCGCGGGCAAGCTCAAGCGCTTCGACCTGCCGCTCGCCGCGCGCGGGACCGACTTCCAGAAGAGCGTCTGGAAAATGATGTGCGAAATCCCCTTCGGCGGTACCGCGACCTATGGCGGCATGGCGATGGCCCTGGGTTCCGGCGCCCGCGCCGTCGGCACGGCCTGCGGGCGCAATCCCATCCCCATCATCGTGCCCTGCCACAGGGTTCTGGGCAGCGGCGGCAGGGAAGGCGGCTTCTCGGGCGGCCAAGGTCTGCCGACCAAACGCCAGCTGCTGGCGCTGGAAGGCGTCGTGCTTCTGTAACGTGATCACCTCATCCTGAGGAACCATGCGCAGCATGGTGTCTCGAAGGGTGGGCAACAGACGTGGTGCGTGTAGCCCATGCTTCGAGACGGCTGCTCCGCAGCCTCCTCAGCATGAGGCCTGTTCTCGATTGCGTCGGCCGGACGCCCCGGCTACGGAGGCGTCATGCGCGTGCTGATCAACCGGCCGGAACGCGAGGCGACCACGCTGGCGACGGCGCTGGCCCAGCGCGGCCATGTCCCCGTCATCGCGCCGCTGTTCCGTCTCGAGATCCTGCATCCGCCGGCGGAGTTCGCCACGGATCTCTCCGCGTGCCAGGCCATCCTGCTGAGCAGCGCCAACGGCGCGCGTGCCCTGGCCGAAGCCAGCGAGCAGCGTGGCAAGCCCATCCTGGCGGTCGGCGACACCACCGCCTCGACGGCGGAGGGGCTGGGCTTCTCCTCTGTCACCTCGGCCGCGGGCGACGGCCAGGCGCTGGCCGAACTCGCGCGAACGCGCCTCGATCCCAAGGCCGGTGCTCTCCTTCACGTGTCCGGCGTCGACATCGCCCAGGATTTCGCGGCCGCCCTCGCCCCGGACGGCTTCGAGGTGCGCCGCGTGGCCCTGTACGAGGCGCGCGAGGAGACCGCCCTGCCCGACTCGGCGCGCGCCGCGATCGAGGCCCGCGCGCTCGACGCCGCGATGTTCTTCTCGCCGCGCGCCTCGGAGCTGTTCGCCCGGCTGGTGCAGGAGGCGGGACTTTCCGCCGCCCTGTCGAACATCACCGCCATTGCCATCAGCCCTGCGGCGCTCCAGCCCTTGAGCGCCCTGCCATTCAAGGCGACGGTGGCGTCGGCGCGCCCCACCCGACAGTCCGTGCTGGACGAGATCGACCGGCTGCCCGTTGAAGCCGCAGTGGCCGCCGTAGAAGGACCGAGCATCATGAGCGACACACCTTCTTCTCCCGAGACGGCCGCGCCGCCGGCCTCTCCCGTCGCGCCCCCGCCCGTGCAGGCCAGGCGCGGCCTCGGGGTGGTCGGGGCCTTCATCACCGGGCTGGTCGCCTCCTCCCTGGTGCTGGCCGGCGCCCTGATCAGCCTGCCCTACTGGCCGGCCGAGATTCGCGCGCTGTGGCAGGGCCAGGGGGCGGCTTCGGTGCCGCCGGCGCCGGCCCTCGACCTGCAGCAGGTTCGCCAGGATGCGGCCGCCGTCGCCAACGCCTCCGTCGAGGCGGCCAGGCGCGAGATTTCGGCGCGCCTCGATGACCTGGACAAGCGGGTGCGCGCGGCCTCGGCCGCCGCGGCGGAGCGGCCTGGCAGCCCCGCAAGCAGCGGCCCCGATCCGGCGATCGCCGACCTGCGCCGCAAGATCGAGGCGCTGGAAAGCCGCCCCGCAGCGCCCGAAGCGGCAACGCCGGCTCCTACACCCGCGCCCGCAGGTCCCAACCCGGAGCAGGAAAAGGAGCTCGCCACCCTGCGGCTCGAACTCGCCACGATGCGCAACACCGTGCAGACGATCGACCAGACGATCGCCGTGCAGCGCGACCAGACGAAGCTGCTGGCCGAGGCCGTCGACAAGGCGCGCGGCGAGGCAAGCGCGCGGAACGCCGGCGAGCAGAAGGCGGTGAGCGCCGCGCGGGCCTCCGCCCTCATCGGCATTGCGGCGCGGCTGAGCGCGGCCGTCGAGTCCGGCCTGCCTTTTGCCACCGACCTCGCCCTGCTGACGCCGCTGGCCCAGGGCGACGCCAGGCTGACCGAGAGCGCCGCGGGCTTGCAGGCCTATGCCCAGACCGGCGTCGCCTCGCGGCCTGCGCTGGTGGCGGAGTTCCCCGCCGTCGCCAAGGCGGCCCTGGCCGACGATCTCGCCGACGATTCGTTCGGCGAGCGGCTGCTCGGCAAGGTTCGTGGGCTGGTTTCCCTGCGCCGCGTCGGCAACGACGTCGAAGGCGACGGCACGGAAGCGAAGCTCGCGCGGGCGGAAGCCGCCCTCGAGGCCGGCGACCTTGCCAAGGCGGTCGCGCTGGTGAAGACGCTGCCGCCTCCGACGGCGCGGGCCACCGCCGGCTGGCTGTCGCGCGCCCAAGCCCATCTCGCGGCCAAGCAGGCGGCCGACCAGATCTCCTCGCATGCCGTCACCCTGCTCGGCTCGGCCCGGTAGTTCGCGATGACGATCCTGCGCACCATACTCTGGTTCGTCTTCGCCATCGTGGCGATGCTGGGCGCGGTGTGGCTGGCCGAGCGGCCGGGCTCCGTCACCGCCGAGTTCCGCGGCTGGCGGCTCGATACCAGCGTCGGGGTGGTGCTGATCTCCGTGCTCGTGCTGATCCTGGTCAGCGTCGGCGGATGGCTTGTCTACCGCTGGATCGTCGGCGCTCCCGGCGCGCTGCTGGAAGGCTGGGGCGAGAGCCGCCGCCGTCGCGGCTATCGCGAGCTGACCCAGGGACTCGCCGCGGTCGCCGCGGGCGATGGCGTGGAAGCCCAGAAGCATGCGCGCAAAGCCGAGCTGCTGCTGTCCGAACCGGCGCTCACCCTCCTCCTCTCGGCGCAGGCGGCGCAGCTCAACGGCGACCGCGACGGCGCCCGGCGCGCCTTCACCGCCATGGTCGACGACGACCAGATGGCCTTCCTCGGGCTGCGCGGCCTGATCGGCCAGTCGCTGCGCGACGGCGACCAGGCCCAGGCGCTGGCCCATGCCGAACGCGCCTTCAGGCTGCGGCCGCAGACACCATGGGTCGTGCATTCGCTGTTCGACATGCAGGCGCAGGTCGGCCAGTGGAGGGCCGCGCAGGAGACGCTGGAGACGGGCATCCGGCGCAAGGTCGTCACGGCGGACAAGGGCCGCACCCTGAAGGCCCTGCTGGAGGTCGAGCGCAGCCGCGAGGCCGAGCGCGAAGGCCGCCCCAGCGACGCGCTGGCGCTGGCCCGCGATGCGTTCGCGCTGGCGCCGGAACGCATCGCCGTGACGCGGCGCCTCGCCGAGCTGCAACTCAAGGCCGGCGATCCGAAGAAGGCGATGAAGACGATCGAGCGCGGCTGGGCGCTGGCGCCGCATCCCGATCTCGCGTCGCTCTATCTCGACGCGTCGGGCGAGACCGAGGCGCTCAAGAGGATCAGCGTCGCGCGTCGGCTGGCCAGTCTCAATCCGTCCGACATCGAAAGCCACCTGATGCTGGCCGAGGCCTCGCTCGATGCCGGCCTGTGGGGCGAGGCGCGCCGCCATCTCGACAGCGCCGCCGGCAGCAATCCGTCGACCCGCGTCTGCCGCCTCATGGCCGAGGTCGAGGAGCGCGAGCAGACCGGACAGGACAAAGTGCGCGGCTGGCTCGCCCGGGCCGCCGATGCGCCGGCCGATCGCGCCTGGCGCTGCGCCTCGTGCGGCGCCCACCACGAGGGCTGGCGGCCGGTCTGCGAGAGCTGCGGTGCCTTCGGTACGCTGCAATG
>JBILYJ010000381.1:0-5432 GCA_044377795.1 Reyranella sp.
CTATGGACAGATCCTGCCGCCCGAGGCCGCACCGTCGGAAGCGCTGTCGGCGTCGCCGCGCGGATCCAACCTGCCCGTGCCGGTCCCGAGCAAGACGACAAGTTAGAAAAAGAGGAAACGCCATGTTCGAGACGACGCTCGCGGGCAGCCTGCCCAAGCCGGCCTGGCTCGCCACGCCCAACGTCCTGTGGGCGCCGTGGACACTGTCGGGCCAGCCGCTGTTCGAGGCCAAGGACGATGCCACCTTCCTCGCCATCCGCCGCCAGGAAGAGGCCGGCCTCGACATCGTGAGCGATGGCGAGCAGGCGCGGCAGCATTTCGTGCATGGCTTCCTGGCCGAGGTCGACGGCGTCGACTTCGACAAGAAGGTCCGCATGGGCATCCGCAACAACCGCTACGATGCCGACTGCCCCACCGTCACCTCGGCGCTCAGGCGCCGCAGGTTCGTGCACGAGCGCGAGGCGCGCATCGCCCGCGCCGCCACCTCGCGCAAGCTCAAGTTCACCCTGCCCGGCCCGATGACGCTGATCGATACCCTGGCCGACGGCTACTACGGCGATCGCGTGAAGATGGCCTTCGCCTTTGCCGAGCTGCTGAACCAGGAGGCGAAGGACCTCGAAGCGCTCGGCGTCGACGTCGTGCAGTTCGACGAGCCCGCCTTCAACGTCTACCTGAACGAGACGGTGGAGTGGGGCGTGCCGGCGCTGGAAAAGGCGGCCGAGGGACTGAAGTGCACCACCGCCGTGCACATCTGCTACGGCTACGGCATCGAGGCCAACAACAAGTGGAAGGAGACGCTGGGCGAAAGCTGGCGCCAGTACGAGCAGACCTTCCCGGCGCTCGACCGCAGCTCGATCCAGCAGGTTTCGCTGGAGTGCCGCGACAGCCACGTGCCGCCCGAGCTGATGAAGCTGCTGAAGACCAAGACCGTCCTGGTCGGCGCCATCAACGTCGCCTCCGACAGGATCGAGACGCCGGAGGAAGTGGCCGCGACCCTGAAGCTCGCGACCGAGTTCGTCGATCCCGAGCGCATCCAGGCCTGCACCAACTGCGGCATGGCCCCGATGACCCTGGGCGTCGCCTACGGCAAGCTGCGCGCGCTGAGCGAAGGTGCTGCGCTGGCGCGGAAGGCGTTCTGAATTCCCGTCGTCTCGACCGGAGCCGAGCATAGCGAGGCGAAGTGGAGAGACCTTTTTTCTTCCATTTGATGGCTATTGGCAGAAAAAGGTCTCTCCACTCCGCGCTACGCGCTCCGGTCGAGACGACGGCTATGTTACTGACTCGGCAGTCGCTGGCGTAGCGCGTAGAGGGCGTCGAGCGCCTCTCGTGGCGAGAGTTCGTCGGGATTGATCTCGGCCAGGGCCTTCTCGACTTCCGACTCCTTCGTCTTCGCCGTACCACTCGCGGGACGCGCGGGGGCCGCGGCAAAGAGCGGGAGGTCGTCGGCCAGGCGGGTCACGGCGCTGGACTGTTCGCCCTTCTCCAGCACCGCCAGCACTTCCTCGGCGCGCGACACGACGGCGGCCGGGAGGCCGGCGAGTTGGGCCACGTGGATGCCGTAGGAACGGTCGGCCGCACCGGGCGCCACCTCGTGCAGGAACACGACCTCGTTCTGCCATTCCTTGACGCGCATCGTGTAGGGCGCGAGCGCGTCGAGGCGTTCCTTGAGCGCGCCCAGCTCGTGATAGTGCGTGGCGAACAGCGCACGGCATTTGTTGACGTCGTGCAGATGCTCGAGCGTCGCCCAGGCGATCGAGAGGCCGTCGAAGGTGGCAGTGCCGCGGCCGATCTCGTCGAGGATGACCAGGCTCCGCGAAGTCGCCTGGTTCAGGATGGCCGCGGTCTCGACCATCTCGACCATGAAGGTCGAACGCCCGCGCGCGAGATCGTCGGCGGCGCCGACCCGGCTGAACAGGCGGTCGACGATGCCGATGGTGGCGGCCTTCGCGGGCACGAAGGCGCCGGCCTGGGCCATCACCGCGATCAGGGCGTTCTGGCGCAGGAAGGTCGATTTGCCGGCCATGTTCGGACCGGTCAGCAGCCACAGGCGACGGTCCGTGCCGAGCGCGCAGTCGTTGGGCACGAAGCCGGCGCCGCCCTGGCGGGCCAGCGCCGCCTCGACGACGGGATGGCGGCCGCCCTCGATCGAAAAAGCGGGATCGTCGGCCAAAGTGGGACGCACATAGTTGCTGCTGGCCGCCAGCTCGGCCAGCGCCGAGGCGACGTCGAGCCACGCCAGAGCACAACCGGCTGCCGCGATCGACGCCGACACCTCCATCACCTTGGCGACCAGCTCCTCGAAGACGGCGAGTTCCAGCGCCAGCGCCTGGTCGGCGGCGCGGCCGATGCGGGTTTCGAGATCGGCCAGCTCGGCCGTGCTGAAGCGCGTCGCGTTCGACATGGACTGCCGCCGCGTGAATCCGAGCGCCGCCAGGTCGAGCTTGTCGGCGTGCGTCGCCGTCACCTCGATATGGTAGCCGATCATGTTGTTGTGCCGGATCTTGAGCGACGGCACGCCGCTCGCCGTCCGGTACTTGGCTTCGAGGCCCGCCACCGTCTTGCGGCTGTCGTCGCGAAGGGTGCGCTGCTCGTCCAGTTCCGGCCGGTAGCCCTGCCGCACGAAGCCGCCGTCGCGCACCAGCAACGGCGGCTCGTCGGCCAGCGCCTCGGCGAGCGCCGCCACGGTGGCGCCGTGGTCGGAGCAGCACATCACGATTTCCGCGAGTGGCGCCGGCGGTGGCAGCAGCGCCTCGGGCTCGGCGCGCAGCGACTGGGCCAGGGCCTCGCCCAGGTCCAGACCATCGCGCAGCGCGGCCAGGTCGCGCGGACCGCCGCGGCCGACCGACAGGCGCTGCAGGGCGCGCTCGATGTCGGGGGTACGGCGCAGCGCCTCGCGCACCCGCTCGCGCACGGCCGGCCGCTCGACGAAGAGCTGCACCAGGTCGAGGCGGCGCTCGATCTCGGTCCGATCCGTCAGGGGCGCGGCGATGCGCTCGGCCAGCAGGCGTGCGCCCGGGCCGGTCAGGGTGCGGTCGATAGTGGCCAGCAGGCTGCCGTCGCGGCGGCCGTCGAGGCTCTTCACCAGCTCGAGGTTGCGCCGCGTCGCCGGGTCGATCTCCATCGTGCCGTCGGCACGCTCGCGGCGCGGCGGCACCAGCGCCGGCCGCTTGCCGGCCTGGGTCAGCTCCACATAGTCGAGCAGCGCGCCGCAGGCCGCGACCTCGGCGCGCGAGAAATCGCCGAAACTCTCCAGCGCCGCGACGTTGAACGCCTGCAGCAGGCGCTTGCGGGCATTGTCGCTGTCGAAGCGGGCGGAGGGCATCGGCGTCAGGACCGAATTCCACTCTTCCAGCACGGTCTTGAGCGGCTCGCGCGCCAGCAGCCGGTCGGGCACCAGCAGTTCGCCGGGCGACAGCCGGGCCAGCGCCGCCGCCAACTGCCCGGGCAGCAGCGGCTGGGTCGCGAAGTCGGCCGTCGAGAGGTCGAGCCAGGCCAGCGCCAGGTCGCCCTGCGCCTCGGACAGGGCCGCGAGGTAGTTGTGGCTGCGCGCATCGAGCAGGGAGTCTTCGGTGAGCGTACCCGGCGTGATGACCCGCACCACGGCGCGCTCGACCACAGACTTGGCGCCGCGCTTCTTGGCCTCGGCCGGGTCCTCGATCTGCTCGCACACTGCGACCTTGAAGCTCTGACGGATCAGACGCGACAGGTAGGCCTCGTGGCTGTGCACCGGCACGCCGCACATCTTGATGTCTTCGCCGAGATGCTGGCCGCGCTTGGTCAGTGCGATGTCAAGCGCCGCCGAGGCCTTCACCGCGTCGTCGAAGAACAGTTCGTAGAAATCGCCCATCCGGTAGAACACCAGATGATCCGGATGCGCGGCCTTGATCGCCAGGTACTGGCGCATCATCGGCGTGGCGTCGGCGGGGATGGTGGAACTGTCCGGCACTGGGAGATTCCTCAGGAGAGGTTCGGTCTAGCACACGCCGCAGGGCGATCCATGTGGACGACAGGTGGACGATATTTGGGCATGGAAGTTGCGCTGCAGCGCGGGATGGGTGTCTGGCACGCGCGGCTGAATATCGCCAATATGCGTGCTCAATTGGGAGTGAAAAAGCAGATGGCGGGCAAAAGCTCGGAAGAAATGGTCAGCAACCAGATGGGCGATCTCGACGGCGACTCGCTGATCATGCATCGCTCAGGGCGGCCCGGCAAAATCGAGATCATTGCCAGCAAGCCGCTGGTCACCCAACGCGACCTGGCGCTCGCCTATTCACCGGGCGTCGCGGCCCCCTGCCTCGCGATCGAGAAGGACCCCTCGACCGCCTACGACTACACGATCAAGGGCAATCTGGTGGCCGTGATCTCCAACGGCACGGCGGTGCTGGGCCTGGGCGACATCGGGGCGCTGGCCGGCAAGCCGGTGATGGAGGGCAAGGCCGTCCTCTTCAAGCGCTTCGCCGACGTCGACTGCATCGACCTCGAGGTCGACACCAAGGACGTCGACCAGTTCGTGAACTGCGTGCGCTATCTCGGGCCGACCTTCGGCGGCATCAACCTCGAGGACATCAAGGCGCCGGAGTGCTTCATCATCGAGCAGCGCCTGCGCGAGCTGATGGACATTCCGATCTTCCACGACGACCAGCACGGGACGGCGATCGTCTCCGCCGCCGGCCTGATCAATGCGCTGCACCTCACCGGCCGCGACATCAAGGACATCAAGATGGTGGTGAACGGCGCGGGCGCCGCGTCGATCGCCTGCATCGAGCTCGTCAAGGCCATGGGCATGCCGCACGAGAACGCCATCCTGTGCGACACCAAGGGCGTGATCTACCAGGGCCGCACCGAGGGCATGAACCAGTGGAAGAGCGCCCATGCGGTGCGCACCAAGGCGCGCACCCTGGAGGAGGCGATGAAGGGCGCCGACGTGTTCTTCGGCCTCTCGGTCAAGGGCGCCGTCACCAAGGAGATGGTGCAGTCGATGGCCGCCAAGCCGATCATCTTCGCGATGGCCAATCCGGATCCGGAGATCACGCCGCAGGACGTGCGCGCGGCCCGCGGCGACGCGATTGTTGCCACCGGACGCTCGGACTACGCCAACCAGATCAACAACGTGCTGGGCTTTCCCTACATCTTCCGCGGTGCGCTCGACGTGCGCGCCACCACGATCAACGAGGCGATGAAGGTCGCCGCCGCCGAGGCGCTGGCCAAGCTCGCCCGCGAGGACGTTCCCGACGAGGTCGATCGCGCCTATTCCGGCCGCCGCCTGCGCTACGGACCCGACTACATCGTGCCGGTGCCGTTCGACCCGCGTCTGATCGTCGAGGTCTCGGCGGCCGTCGCCAAGGCCGCGATGGAGTCGGGCGTCGCCAAGAAGCAGATCGCCGACATGGCGGAGTACAAGCGCAGCCTCAGCGGCCGCCTCGATCCGACCA
>JBILYJ010000650.1:0-2705 GCA_044377795.1 Reyranella sp.
GCGGGGTCGACATGCTGGCCGATTCCGTGAAGGTGACGCTCGGCCCCAAGGGCCGCAACGTCGTGCTGGCCAAATCCTACGGCGCGCCGCGCATCACCAAGGACGGCGTCACCGTCGCCAAGGAGGTTGAACTCTCCGACCGCTTCGAGAACATGGGTGCGCAACTCGTCCGCGAGGTCGCAACCCGTACCTCCGACACGGCGGGCGACGGCACCACCACGGCCACTGTGCTGGCCCAGGCGATCACGCGTGAAGGGCTGCGATCGGTCGCCGCCGGCATGAACCCGATGGACCTCAAGCGCGGCATCGACCTCGCCGCCGGCTGGGTGATCGAGGAGCTGAAGCGCCGCGCCCGCAAGGTCTCGACCAGCGAGGAGATCGCCCAGGTCGGCACCGTGTCCGCGAACGGCGACAAGACGATCGGCAAGATGATCGCCGAGGCCATGAAGAAGGTCGGCAACGAGGGCGTCATCACCATCGAGGAGGCGACCACGCTCGACTCCGAGCTTGAGGTCGTCGAGGGCATGCAGTTCGACCGCGGCTACCTCTCGCCCTACTTCGTGACCAACGCCGCCAAGATGAGCTGCGAGCTCGAGAACCCCTACATCCTGATCCACGACAAGAAGCTCTCGGGCCTCTCGACCGTGCTGCCGCTGCTCGAGCTGGTAGCGCAGTCGGGCAAGCCGCTGCTGATCATCGCCGAGGACATCGATGCCGAGGTGCTGGCCACTCTTGTGGTCAACAAGCTGCGCGGCGGCCTCAAGGTCGCGGCCGTCAAGGCGCCAGGCTTCGGCGACCGCCGCAAGGACATGCTGGGCGACATCGCCATCCTGACGGCGGCGCAGGAGATCAGCGAGGATCTCGGTACCAAGCTGGAGGCCGTGACGCTGGCAATGCTGGGCACCGCCAAGCGAGTCCACATCGACAAGGACAACACCACCATCATCGACGGCGCGGGCAAGAAGAAGGACATCGAGTCCCGCGTCGCCCAGATCCGCGCCCAGGTCGACAAGGTCGAGTCGGACTACGATCGCGAGAAGCTGCAGGAGCGGCTGGCCAAGCTCGCGGGCGGCGTCGCCATCATCAAGGTCGGTGGCGGCTCGGAGTTCGCGGTCAAGGAGAAGAAGGACCGTGTCGAGGACGCCATGCACGCGACCAAGGCGGCGGTCGAGGAGGGCGTGGTCGCCGGCGGCGGAGCCGCTTTGCTCTACGCCACCCGCGCGCTCAAGGACTGCCGCGGCGCCAATCCCGACCAGCAGGCCGGCATCGACATCGTGCGCCGCGCGCTGCAGGCGCCGGTGCGCCAGATCGCCCAGAACGCCGGCCATGACGGCGCGGTGGTGGCCGGTCACATGCTGGAGCAGAAAGACGCCAACTTCGGCTTCGACGCCCAGAAGGGCGAGTATGGCGACATGATCAAGGCCGGTATCATCGACCCGGTGAAGATCGTCCGCACCGCGCTGCAGGGTGCCGCTTCTGTGGCAGGCCTGCTCGTCACCACCGAGGCCATGATCGCCGAATTGCCCGATGCGGGCGGTGCCGGTGGCATGGGCGGGATGGGTGGCGGCGGCATGGGTGGAATGGGTGGCGGCATGGGGGGCATGGGCTTCTAGCCCGTGCCGTCGAGGTCGCGGTCGCGAACACGCAAACCTTACGCCGGAGGCCCGATGACCCTGCGTCCGGAATATTCACTCGGCCACTCGGCCTATAACGACTTCCTGTTCGGCTCGCTGGGCCAGGACGCGGCGGGCACGGAGGTCACCGTGCTCTCCGCCCTGTCGCGGCTCGGCATCGACCCGTGGCAGGAGGCGGCGCGCCTCGCATCCCTGCCGCGCGACGCGGCAGCCGAGGCTCTGGCCGCCACGATTCTGCGATTGCCAGACAGGACCGGGCCGGACGCCGAGGTACCGAACATCGCGGCCCGCCTGGTGGCTTTGTTGCCGGAGGGCGCCGTCGCGGACATCCCGCAGACCAAGGAGGCCCGCGTCGCCTCGCTCGCCGTGACGAAAGCGAACCGGAAGGTTGAGACATCGGAGAAGGGCGCAACCGCGAAAGCAGCACCCGCCGCCGTCCCGAAATCGAAGGCCAGCCTCACGACCTGGCTGATCTGGGGAGCGCTCGCTCTGGCGTTCTATTTTCTGATCGTGCAGCTCACGCCCACCGGCAATCTCGAGACGGAGCGACGGGACACCCAGCAGGGTTCCTGACGCGTGAAGGTTCTCGACGCCCGGCCGTGAAGCCTAGGTCCCTCGCCGGCGATCGACGAGCGCGACGAGGTCGTCGACGGTGACCAGCCTGTCGGAGTCGGTGTCCGAGATCTCGACACCGAACACATCCTCAGCCGCCATCACCAGCTCAACGAAGTCGAGGCTGGTCGCGCCGAGGTCGGCCACGAGGGCGGCGTCGCCCCGCGCCCGATCGGGCGAAATGCCGAGGACGGTCCCGACGATTTCTCGCACCTGGGCCGGGAGGGTTTCGAGTCCGGGCGTAGGGACCGAACGTGTCTGCGTGCCGGAGAGCATCATGGCGAACCTCAGGTTGGTTAATCTGGCGGGTGTGTACTACGCCACGCAGTCACACCGGGGCCGTTACATGATACCAAGCGACAGAACTCATGACAGTTCAGCCCATCGCCGGCTTGTGATGGATGCGATCCTTTGCGGTGTGGCGAGAAGGTCAGTCCAAGCCTTGCAGCAGGCATCGAC
>JBILYJ010000143.1:0-10440 GCA_044377795.1 Reyranella sp.
GCAATGGCTGGCCGGGCTTCATGGCCATGGCCAGGAGCCAGGACGGCGCCCGCTTCATCGCGCCCGATGGCGACGAAATCCGGCGGATCCTCGCCAAACACCCGTTCCTCAAGCCCGTCACGCAGCCCGCCGGAAGTTTTCCCGGGCAGGCGACTGCCATACCCTCTGTTGGCTCCTGGAGTTTCGTGCTCGCCCGTCCCGGGCTGGACGAGACGGTGGCCTACCGCATCGTCAAGGCGTTGCACGCCCTGCAGCAGGCCGGCAACCCGCAGCCGCAGCTCGTCGACACGACGGCGGCCAACACGGTCGCCGCGGTGCCGGGGCGCGAGAAACTGCACCCCGGTGCCGCCCGATTCTACCGCGAGATTGGCCTTCTCACGTAACCAACGCCAACCCAGAGGGGCCGGGCGCGGCCAAGGCGAAGTAGCCGGGCTACTCCGGCTTCAACAGCCCCTTCTTCGCGAGTTCGCCGATACCGGCATCCTCGGTCTTGAGGAAGGCGGCGAATGCCTCCGGTGTCGACGGACGCACCGTCGCGCCGAGTTCGGCGAACTTCTGCTTGATCGCCGCGTCATCGAGCGCGGCGGCCACCGCGGCGTTGAGCGTGGCGACGATCGCGGGCGGCGTGTCTTGCCTGACGAAGAGTCCCAAGGTCGTGCCGCCGTCGAACGGTGTACAGCCAGTCTCGGCCAGGGTCGGCACGTCGGGAAGTTCGGGCGCGCGCTTCTCGCCGACGACGACCAGCGCGCGCAGCTTGCCCGACTTGATGTGCGGCAGCGAGCTGCTGAGCTGATCGCAGTAGCTGTCGATCTGTCCGGCCAGCGCGTCGTTCAGGCCGACGCCCGACCCGCGATAGGGCACGATCGCGAAGCTCACCTTCTCGTTCTCCTGGATGCGCAGGATGTCGGTGTGGTTCGGCGTGCCGTTGCCGGCATGGCCCATGCTGATCGTGCCGGGCTTCTCCTTGGACGCGGCCAGCAACGACTGCCAATCCTTGAAGCGGCTGTTGGCCGGCACCACGATGATCATCGGCACGGTGCTCAACATGCTGACCGGAGCGAAGGAGGACACCATCGACGGCTTGCCGGCCATCAGCGGCGAGACGTAGAGCGTGCCGAACGCCGCGATCACCATCGTGTAGCCGTCCGCGGGCGCCTGCAGCACCAGCTCCTGCCCGACGACACCGCCCGCGCCGGGACGGTTGTCGATCAGCACCGGCTGACCCAACTTTCGCGACATGCCTTCACCCGCGAGGCGCGCGGTGACGTCGGCATTACCGCCCGCCGCGAAGGGAACGATGAGGCGGAGGGGCTTGGTCGGAAAGGACTGGGCCCGGGCGCCGAGGCCGGTCGCCAGGGCCGTCGTTGCCGCCAGCCCGCCGAGCAGGAGTTTCCGTCTGTGTGCCACGATGCATTTCCTCAATTATCGATTGGGGGAAGCATCCGCCCGGACGCCGGGCCGGGCTACTGCAATCGCCGGGACCTTTCGCGGCCCGAAAGGTAACGTCGCAGCTCTTGCCCCGCGAGGGCGAACGGCTTCGCCATGCGCGGGCGGCTGGTGTCCTAGTTGCTGTTCTCCAGGTGCTTCAGCACATAACGACGGCCCTCGCGTTCGACGTCGAAGCGCACGCGGTCGCCCGCGCTCAGGCCTTTGAGGATTGTCGGATCCTCGACGGCAAAGACTCGCACACCGCCCTCGGGAAGCAGAGGCAAGGGACGGTACTCCAGGGTGATCCGACCCGCGGCAGGATCGACCGCCACGACCCGGCCGCTGCCGAGAGGCGTGTCATCCGGCGTTTCGGCGGTGCAGTTCTGCAAATCCGCGTCGCCGTCCGGCTCGGCAAGGGTCGGCAGGGTCGCTGCCGAAAGCGGCGAGACGAGGACGGGCGAAAGCGCCAGCGCGGCAAGCGCCGCAGCAAGCGTGAAGGACTTGGCAGACATCGGGCTGAACTTTCCAGAATTGAACGCTACTCAGGGCTTCCAATCTGGGACAGTTCTGCCGGATTTCCAGTGGTTGCAGGCCGGTTACGAAACGACGATCACGCTTGTCACAGCCCCGAAAGCACGTGTTTTCGGGGCCGATAAATTTGCGCGGCGCCGGTAGGTAACCTCGAGTTGAACTTCGGTTGAAGACTGGGGCTGGCCTTCAGGCGACGGAGTCGATGACCTTGGCCAGCGCCACGTCCTTCTCCGACAGGCCGCCGGCGTCGTGCGTCGACAATACGATCTCGACCTTGTTGTAGACGTTGGACCATTCCGGATGGTGGTCGGCCTTTTCCGCGGCCATCGCGACGCGGGTCATGAAGCCCCAGGCTTCGTTGAAGTCGGCGAACTGGAAGCTCTTCTGGAGAGCGTCGCGCCCGCGCACCTTCTTCCAGCCCTTGATCGAGGCCAGGGCCTGGGTGCGGGCCTTGCCGGCGAGTTTGGCGGTCATCTGTTGTCTCCTCGGTTGGCGTGAAGCTTGCCTCATCGCGGGCCAGCAGCCTAGGCTCGCCGCAACAAACCGGAGGCGTTCTTGAAAATCACCCGTCGCACTGCCCTGCTTTCGACCACTGCCGCCGCTCTCGGCGCCGCGGCGGCGGTCCCGCAAGCCTTCGCCCAGAAGAACGCTGACCAGCTGCGTATCCTGTTCAACGACGCCGTGCCCAACGTCGACATGTATTTCAACAGCCAGCGCACCGGGCTGATCCTGGCGCACCAGGCCTGGGACATGCTGGTGCACCGCGACCCCGCGACCTTCGAGATCAAGCCGTCGCTGGCCACCGACTGGAAGTTCACCGACGACAACACGCTCGATCTCACGATCCGCCAGGGCGTGAAGTTCCACGACGGCAGCACGCTCTCGCCCGACGACGTCGTCTACACGATCAACATGGCGTCCGATCCCGCGTCCAAGGTGGCGACGCCGTCGAACTATGCCTGGATCGACAAGGCCGAGAAGACCGGCGACTGGACGGTGCGCATCAAGATGAAGCGGCCGACGCCGGCGGCGCTCGAATATCTCGCCATGGTGACGCCGATCCATCCTAAGGCCTATCGCGAGAAGGTCGGACCCGAGGGCTTCTCCGCCAAGCCGGTTGGCGCGGGCCCATACAAGATCGTCAAGAACGAGCAGGGCAAGGAAGTCTTCTTCGAGCGCTTCGACGACTACTGGAAGGGTTCGCCCAAGGGCGTCCCGGCGATCAAGAAGCTGCATGTCCGCTTCGTGCCCGACCTCGCCACCGCGGTGACCGAGCTGCTGGCCCAGCGCGCGGACTGGATTTGGAACATCAATCCCGACCAGACCAACGACATCAACAAGATGCCGTTCCTGCAGGCCGTGCGGCAGGAATCGATGCGCGTCGGCTATCTCTCGATCGACGCCGCGGGCCGCTCCGGCGCCGACAACCCGCTGACCAAGCTCAAGGTGCGCCAGGCCATCTGGCACGCCGTCGACCGCAAGCAGTTCGCCGACAAGCTGGTCGGCGGCGGCAGCCGGGTGCCGCCCGCACCCTGCTTCCCGAGCCAGTTCGGCTGCGATGCCGACGCCGCCGTGAAGTACGACTTCGATCCGGCCAAGGCCAAGGCGCTGCTGGCCGAGGCGGGCTACCCCAACGGGTTCGACGTCGAGATGGTGAGCTACGTCCAGCCGACCTCGTGGGGCGCGGCGATCCAGAACTATCTCACCGCCGTCGGCATTCGCGTCAAGATCACCCAGCTTCAGGTCTCGCCGGCCATCCAGAAGGCCCAGAAGGGCGAGGCGCCGCTCTACATGGCAAGCTGGGGCAGCTACTCGATCAACGACGTCTCGGCGATCCTGCCCGTCATGTTCGGCGCCGGCGCGCTCGACAACTATTCGAAGGATCCCGAGCTCGAGAAGCTGGTCGCGGAAGGCGGCGCCACGTCCAATACCGAGGCCCGCAAGAAGGCCTATTCGGCAGCGGTGAAGATCGTGACCGAGAAGGCCTACTGGCTGCCGATCAACACCTATGTGAACACCTACGCCTTCTCGAAGGGCCTGGAGTTCAAGACCTTCCCCGACGAACTGCCGCGCTTCTACTTCGCCAAGTGGAAGTGACGCGCGCAAGCGCGTCACTTCCATCCCGAGCTTAGCCGAGGGATCTCTCTTCTCGAGGGATCTCTCTTCTAAGGAACCAGCAGACACTCCACGCCGCCGCCGAGCCGAGGCCTGAGCGGCGGCGTTTCCATCGAGCAGCGCGGTTCGGCGATCGGGCAGCGCGGATGGAAGCGGCAGCCTGGCGGGATGTTGGCCGGATCGGGCATGATGTCGCCCAGGCCGACGTCGGGCACGCCGAGGCCGGGCTCGGGCGTCAGCACCGAAGCGAGCAGTGCCTTGGTGTAGGGATGCTCGGGTGCATGGAACAGCGCCTGCGTCGGCTTCTTCTCGACGATGCGGCCGAGATACATCACCGCCACCTCGCTCGCGACATGCTCGACGACCGCGAGATTGTGGCTGATGAACAGGTAGGTGAGGCCGAGGTCGCGGCGCAGTTCGGCCAGCAGGTTCAGGATCTGCGCCTGCACCGAGACGTCGAGCGCCGAGGTCGGCTCGTCGCATACCACGATGCGCGGCCGCAGCACGAGCGCACGCGCGATGGCGACCCGCTGGCGCTGGCCGCCGGACAGTTCGGCCGGCAGGCGGTTGCCCATCTCGCCGGGCAGGCCGACACGCTCCAGCATTTCGTCGACGCGCTTGGCGATCTCGGCGCGAGAGAAGCTGCCCTGCGCCTGCAGGGGCATCGCCACGATGTCGCGAATGCGGGTCAGCGGGTTGAGCGAGGAGAAGGGGTCCTGGAACACCGGCTGGATCAGGCGCGCGCGCGCCTTGCGGTCCATGTCGACGATGCGCTGGCCCTCGACCGCGATGTCGCCGGAATCGGGTGTGAGCAGGCCCAGGATCAGGCGGGCGAGGGTGGACTTGCCGCAGCCCGACTCGCCCACCACGCCGAGCACGCCACCCGGCGGCACGGCGAAGGAGACGCCGTCCACGGCCACCACGCGGCGATCCTTGCCGAGGATACCGCCGGAGACACGGAAGGTCTTGCCGACCGACTTGAGTTCGATCGCCGGCAGGGTTGTCGTCGCGGTCATGGTGCCAGCCGGCAGAGATAGTCGTGGCCCGGAGCCGCGGTCTGGTGCGGGACGGTGTGGGCGCAGGTCGCATCGGCGAAGGTGCAGCGATCGCGGAAGCCGCAGCCTTCGAAGCCCGGTCCGATGCGCGGCACCGTGCCGGGGATCGAGCCCAGCGGCTCGTCCTGGCGCTGCTTGCCCGGTACCGGCACGCAGCGCAGCAGGCCCTGCGTATAGGGGTGCTTGGGATCGGCGAAGAGCTGGGCCGTGGCCGCGCTCTCGACCACTTCGCCCGCGTACATGACCGAGACGCGATGGGCGATGCGGGCCACGATGCCGAGATCGTGGGTGATCAGCAGCAGGCCGAGACCGAGGTCGCGCTGCAGCTGCGCAAGAAGGCGCAGGATCTGCGCCTGCACCGTGACGTCGAGCGCGGTGGTCGGCTCGTCGGCGATCAGCAGCTGCGGCTCGCACATCAGCGCCATGGCGATCATCACCCGCTGGCGCAGGCCGCCCGAGAGCTGGTGCGGGAACTGGCCGAGCCGAAGCCCCGGCGCGGTGATGCCGACCTGGCCCAGCAGATCGGCGGCGCGGTCGATGGCGACCCGCTGGCTCACCTTCTTGTGGCGGCGCATCACCTCGGTCATCTGCGAGCCGATCGTGTAGGCCGGATTGAGGCTGGTCATCGGCTCCTGGAAGATCATCGCCATGGCATTGCCGCGCAGCCGCGCCATGCCCCGGTCGTCGAGCTTCAGCAGGTCCTCGCCCTGGAAGGTGAGGCGCTGGGCCGTGCGATGGCCGCCGCGTGCCAGCAGGTTCATGATCGCGAGCGCGGTCACCGACTTGCCGCAGCCCGATTCGCCCACCAGGCAATGGGTCTCTCCGCGCTCCACCGTGAGCGAAGCGCCGCGCACCGCGGAGGTGCGGCCGCCGAAGCCGACTTCGAGCCGCTCGACGTCGAGAAGGGCGCTCATGTGCGCGACCGCGTGCCGAAGGCGTCGCGCAAGCCGTCGCCCAGCAGGTTGATGCCGAGCACCAGCACGAACAGCGCCACGCCCGGAATGACGATCACCCAGGGGCTGAAGAACATGTAGTCCTTGGCCTCGGCGATCATCAGGCCCCAGGAGGGGAGCGGCGGCGGGACGCCGAGGCCGAGGAACGACAGCGTCGCCTCGAGCAGGATGGCCAGCGCAACCTCGAGGGTCGCCACCACGACGAGGTGGCTCGCGATGTTGGGCAGGACCTCGCGCGACAGGACGCGGAAGCGCGAACAGCCGGCGCACCAGGCGGCGGCGACGAAGTCGAGGTTGCGTACCTGCATGGAGGTAGAGCGTGCGACGACGGCGAAGCGGTCCCACAGGAGGAGGCCGAGAGTCAGCACCAGCAGGGTCATCGAGGTGCCGAGCAGGCCCACGACGGCGAGCGCCACCAGGACGACCGGGATCGAGAGGCGCGTGGTGATGGCGAACAGCACCGCGTCGTCGATGCGGCCGCCGAAGAAGCCGCCCAGCACGCCGATGGTGATGCCGATCACGCCGGAGACGATGGTGACGGTGACACCGATCAGCATCGAGATGCGGCACCCCCAGATCAGGCGCGAGAGATAGTCGCGGCCGAGCTGGTCGGTGCCGAGGATGAAGTCGGGATTGTGCCCTTCCATCCAGAACGGCACGAGCAGGCGGCGGTTGAGATCCTGCGCGAACGGATCGTGCGGCACGATCAGCGGCGCGAACACCGCGCAGAACAGCGCAAGACCGACGATGACCGCGCCGATCCACGTGCCGGCGCTCTTCCAGCCCCGACGCGGGCCGGCATTGATCGAAACCGCGGCGCTCATGCGCGCAGCCGCGGATCGAGCACGGCATTCAACAGGTCGGAGACCATCGTCAGGGCCACATAGATGACGGCGAGCACCAGCACGACGGCCTGCACGACCGGGAAATCGTTCTTGGCGATGCTTTCCCAGGCGAGGAAGCCGACGCCATGCAGGGCGAAGACCTGCTCGATGACGATCGAGCCGCCCAGCATGAAGCCGAGCTGCACGGCGGCGATGGCGACGACGGGAATGGCGGCGTTGCGCAGGGCGTGCTTCAGCAGGATCGAGGCGCGCGAGAGGCCCTTGGCGCGCGCGGTGCGGATGTAGTCACTGGCCATTGCCTGGATCATGCCGGCGCGCGTGAGGCGGGTCAGGGCAGGTACTGCGGAGAAGGCGAGCACGATGCCCGGCATGACGAAATGCTCCCACGAACCGGTACCCGAGATCGGCAGCCAGCCCAGGGTCAGGCCGAAGACGATCATCAGGAGCAGGCCCAGCCAGAAGGACGGCATGGCCTGCCCGATCAGGGCGACCATCTGCACCGCGCGATCGAAGTTGGTGTTCTCGCGGACCGCGGCGAGGATCCCCATGGGAATCGAAATCAGGAGCGCGAGCGAGAGGCCCGTCAGGCCGAGCGTCAGGGTCACCGGCATGCGCTCGGCGATCAATGTCGAGACGCGAGTCTGGAAGAAGTAGCTGTTGCCGAGATCGCCGGTCACCGCGCGTCCGACCCAGTCGAGGAACTGCTCGAGCACGGGGCGGTCGAGCCCGTAGGCCTTGCGCACTGCCTCGATGTCGGCCGCCGTGGCGTTGGGCCCGGCGATCGAGATGGCGAGGTCGCCCGACAGCCGTGTGAGGATGAAGGCGAGGGTCATGACCGTGGCCGCGACGAGCAGCGCCACGATCAGGCGACGGACGAGAAAGCGAAACATGTGCGGCGGGAGCTTAATGCGGATCGATCACGAAGGCGACCATGCGAATACCGCGCCAACTTCGGGATCGGGAGGTACCCGAACGATCACGACGGGGCGCTTGGCGCGGGCGCGCTGGTCCTATAAGGGGGAGTCATGCCGGTCTTCAACAATCCTCGGCGCATGCCCTGCTTCGGCCTGGCGCCCACACTGGAGGATTTCGAAGCGATCGCCGCCGAGGCGCTCGCGACGATCCCCGAGGAATTCCGTCGTCACGTCGGCAACGTGCGCATCCAGATCGACGACTTCCCGTCCGACGAGGTCGAGAAGCAGATGGAACTCGACACGCCGTTCGACCTGCTCGGTCTCTATCAGGGCGTGTCGATGATGGAGCGCGGTGCCGGCCATGTCGCCAACGACATCGACCGCATCTTCCTCTATCGCCGTCCGATCCTCGACTACTGGTGCGAATCGGGCGAAGATCTGCCGCACATCGTGCGTCATGTGCTGATCCACGAGATCGGCCATCACTTCGGCCTGAGCGACGACGACATGGAAGCGATCGAAGCGAAGGCCGAGGAAGAATCGCATCGCATCCAGCCTGGTGCTTGAGCGGGCCCTGAAGTTAACGCCGTCGTCCTGAGCGGAGCGGCCGGAAGGGCTGCGCAGTCGAAGGACCCCTTTTCGCTTCGATCAGACGTGCGCCGGGAAAGAGGCCCTTCGACTGCGTGCCCGCCAGCAAGCCGGCGCCCGCGGGCAGAGAGCTTCGGGAAATGTCGGTCATGGGGCCTCCTGCTTGTTCGCAGGAGCAACGCCGGTCAGGGAGAGGAGTCGCGGCGCACTGCCGGCACACGATAGCGGCCCTCTTTCATCGCCTCGTCGGGTTGATAGGCGCGCAGGACCAGTCGCATCGGACCGCCCGGTGCCGGCAGCCAGTTGGCGGCGCGCTCGCCCTGGGGGCGTTGGCGCTGGATGTAGATCGTGAGGGACCCATCGGCGTCGCGAGTCAGGTCGGGGGTGTGGTCGCCGATCGAGTAGCGGGCGATCGGATTGTCGACGAAGAAGGCGCGACCCTCCGGCGTCACTTCGTAGGCCGACAGCGACCAGAAGGCGCGTGCCGGCGGCAGGTGGTCGGCCGCAAAGGTGAGCGAGTAGCGCTGGGCGCCGGAGAGAGGGCGTCGTTCCGCATCGACCGCGCAGCTCGCATAGACCGCCTCGCCCGGAGTCAAGGCGCCGAGGGCCGTCAGCGCCGTGGCGGCGCGATAGAGATAGTCGTCGCCGAAGTTGCCGAGGTGCCGCTCGCCATAGGTCCAGCCGTCGATCGTGCGGCCGCGCCCGGCGGCAGCACGGATGTCGGCATGACCCTGCTCCATGCCGGCGAGAATGGCGCGCCGCTCGGCATCGCTGAAGGCGCGCTGGTCGAACCTGCGTCCGGGTTTCAGCTTCAGCGGGGCGAGCGTCTCCAACAGCGGGCGGTCGCGTTCGGGAAGCGGGCTCTCGCCCAGCGCCCGCATGCCGATGTCGAACAGATCGAAAGGGTCAGCGGGATGAGGGGCCGGCCAGTCGGCCAAGGGTTCGGGCGGCGCCTGTGTGCGGAAGCGCATCAGCTCGCCGGTCTCGAGGATGCGCCGTTCGTTGCGCATGTCGGGCGTCTCGAGCAGCACGCGGTTCTGCAGGATGCGCACGCGGTCGAGCTCCCCGGGGCCGTCGACAAGAATGCGACCGAGCAGCCATGCCGAGGTGGTGGGCGCTCGAACCAATGTCACGTCGCCCGGCGCGTCGCCGTTCCACTTCGGCCCGACGATCATGTGCGTCGCCAGGCCGTTACCTTTGAGGCGATTGCTGACGACGAGGATGTTGTCGGTGAACAGGTCGATGAAGGCATAGCTGTAATAAAGATCGCCGACCGGCGGCACGGTCAGGAACAGCGGCTCCAGCGACAGGTCGAGCCACGCAGAGGAATAGAGCGTGTCGGCGTTCGGCGTGGTGACGTCTCGTGTGGTCGGATCGGCGAGCGACGGCATATGACGCAAGCGGTTGAGCCGCTGACGCTGCGGGTTCGTCTCGTCGACCGTCGCGCGCCAGCGGGCGCGATACATCTCGTAGACCGGGAAGAGGTAGATCGTGGCGCGTCGCGCGAGGTCTCGCAGCGTCGCGGCGGTGTCCTGGGCTTGCGCCAGCGCAGGCAGGCCCATCAGCGCGGCCAGTGCGGCGCGTCGGCCGATCCTCACGCCGCGCGCTCTCGCAGATGGCGCCGTTCGGCGACAAAGGCGGCGGCTTCCTTCCAGGGCGCCAGCGTCCAGAAGGAGCGCGCGCGGCCCGAGGGCGAGGCCAGCACGAAGGCCACCGCACCCACGAGAAGCTCCACCTGCCGTCCATAGGCCGGCGCCTTGATGCCAAGGGCGAGCGACGCGGCGTTCTTGGAGGTGAAGGCGATGGCGGCGGGCTGAAAACGCCGCAGCTTCGCGTGCAGCGACGGCGCATCCATCGCCCCGGGCGTCAGCTCGTGATCGGATCTGACCTCGGTCTTGTTGAGGTCGGTCAATCCCAGCCCGAGACCCAGCAGTTCAGGAAAACGCTGCGGTGCCAGCCGCTCGGGCGTCAGGCCGACCGCATGCAGGGTCGGCCAGAACGCATTGCCGGC
>JBILYJ010000651.1:0-2691 GCA_044377795.1 Reyranella sp.
CGCGAGGTCGAGCGCACCGCGCCCGATATTGCCGCCGACTTCGCAGCGTGCGCCGGCCTGCTGGAGGATGTGGCCGATCAGCGCCGTCGTCGTCGACTTGCCGTTGGTGCCGGTGATGGCGACGAACCGGGCCCGGGGCTGCGCCCGTGCCAGCAGCTCGACGTCGCAGATGATCGGCTTGCCGGCGGCGCGCGCGGCGACCGCCACGGGGTGAGGCACCGGCAAGGTGCTGGGAATGCCCGGGCTGATCACGAGGGCGGCGATGCCCGACCAGTCGATCGTGACCGGGTCGGCGATCCGGGCGCCGAGTTGCGACGCCGCGTCGCGCGACGCCGCATTGTCGTCCCAGGCGATGCAGTCGATCCCGGCTGCCCTCAGGGCACGCACGGTCGCCAGGCCGGAGCGCGCGAGCCCCAGCACGACGAACGACGAACCCTCGAGGATGGTGAGATCGATCATCCGTTCACCGCAGCTTCAGTGTGGCGAGGCCGGCCATCGCCAGGATGGCGGCGATGATCCAGAAGCGGAAGACGATGGTGGGCTCGGCCCAGCCTTTCTGCTCGAAGTGATGGTGCAGCGGCGCCATGCGGAAGACCCGCTTGCCGGTCCATTTGTAAGACAGTACCTGCACGATCACCGAGACGGTTTCGAGCACGAACAGGCCGCCCACGATCGACAGCACGATCTCGTGCTTGGTGACGACCGCGACCGCGCCCAGTGCGCCGCCGATGGCCAGCGAGCCGGTGTCTCCCATGAACACCATGGCGGGCGGCGCATTGAACCACAGGAAGCCGAGGCCGGCGCCGACCAGCGCCGCCAGGAGCACCGCCAGTTCGCCCGAGCGCGGCACGTGATGGAGATAGAGGTAGTTGGTCAGGATCGTGTTGCCCACGACGTAGGCGATCAGGCCGAACACCGCGGACGCCATGATGACGGGGCCGATGGCCAGGCCGTCGAGACCGTCGGTCAGGTTGACGGCGTTCGAGGTGCCGGCGATCACCAGGATGCCGAACGCGATGAAGCCGACAGCCCCCAGGGGGATCAGCACGTCCTTGAGGAACGGCACGGCGAGCTGGTAGCGCAGCGGCGCGGGTGACGCCTGGGCGACCAGGTAGACCGCGATGCCCGAGGCCACGACGGTGAGCGCGAGCTTGATCTTGCCCGGCACGCCCTTCGGGTTGCGCTTGGTGACCTTGAGGAAGTCGTCCCACAGGCCGACCGCACCGAAGGCCAGCGTGACGCCGAGCACGATCCAGACATAGCGGTTGGTGAGGTCGGCCCACAGCAGGGTCGCGACCGACAGGGTGATGAGGATCAGCAGGCCGCCCATCGTCGGCGTGCCCTTCTTGGTCATCAGGTGGCTGGCCGGACCGTCGTCGCGGATCGGCTGCCCCTGCTTCTGCTTGCTGCGCAGCCAGCGGATCAGCGCGCCGCCGATCAGGAAGCTCAGCACCAGCGCCGTGAGGAAGGCGGCGATCGAACGGAACGTCAGGTAGCGGAACAGGTTGAACGGCGTGAACAGGTCCGCCAGCGGATAGAGAAAGTTATAGAACATCCTAGCGTCCCGCCTCGCCGCCGCTGGCCGCCAGGATGGCGTCCACGACGATCTTCATTTTCGAGCCCAGTGAACCCTTCACCGCGACCACGTCCCCTGCCCTGAGCGCGGCGGCGACATCGCCCGCCAGCGCCGTTGAATCCGGCCGGTGCACACCGCGCTGCGCCGGCTCGAGCCGCTGCCACAGAGCCTGCATGTGCGGACCGCACAGAAAGACCTGCGCCGCACCGCTCCCGGCCACGGCATCGGCGAGGCCCGCATGATAGGCATCCGCGTCCTCCCCCAGCTCGCGCATGTCGCCCAGCGCCAGGATCCGCCGCCCGCCCGGCTGCGGCTCGGTCCGCTCCAAGACCGCCAGCATCGCACGGACCGAAACCGGGTTGGCGTTGTAGCTCTCGTCCAGCAGCTCGATCGTGCCGCCGCCGAACGTCAGCATGCGGCGTGCACCGCGACCGGGCGAGGCCTTCACGCCGGCCAGGATCGCTGCCGCCTTCACCACATCCGCACCCAAGGCCTCGATAACGGCCAGCGCGCCGATGCTGTTCAGCACCCAGTGTTCGCCGGCCGCGCCCAGCCGATACTCGATCCGGCGGCCGTGGATCAAGGCTGCAACATCACTGCCCGAATCCTGCAGGTCGCAGGAGACAAGACGAGCCTCCGCCGCCTCGCTGCGTCCGAAGCCGATGATGCGGGAAACGCCGAAATGACGGGCTTTTCCGGCCAAGCGTTCATAGTGGCGACTGTCGCGATTGAGCACGGCCACTGCGCCTTCCGCCATGCCGGCGAAGATGCAGCCCTTCTCATCCGCGATCGCTTCCTCGCTGCCCAGGTGGCCGATATGGACAGGCCCGACATTGGTGACGATGCCGACATGCGCCCCGACCTGGCGGGCCAGCGGTTCGATCTCGCCGGGATGGTTCATGCCGATCTCGAACACGCCGTAGCGCGCGTCACGCGGCAGGCGGGCGAGGCTGATGGGCACGCCGACATGGTTGTTGTAGCTGGCCACGCTGGCCGAGGTCGGCGCGTGTGCCGACAGCATCGCGCGCAGCGCATCCTTGGTGCTGGTCTTGCCGACCGAACCGGTGACGCTGGCGATGCGCGCCGTGCTGCGGCGGCGGGCGGCGCGACCGAGT
>JBILYJ010000144.1:0-10408 GCA_044377795.1 Reyranella sp.
GGGGGCCGGCCACTTCGTCAAGATGATCCACAACGGCATCGAGTACGGCATGATGCAGGCCTTCGCCGAAGGCTTCGACATCATGCGCAACCGCGCCTCGGCCAGGCTGCCGGCCGACGAGCGCTATGATCTCAACCTTGCCGACATCGCCGAAGTCTGGCGGCGCGGCAGCGTCGTGACCTCGTGGCTGCTCGACCTCACGGCCAGCGCGCTGGCCCACGACGCGCATCTCGAGGGCTTCTCGGGCCACGTCGAGGACAGCGGCGAGGGTCGCTGGACCATCGAGGCGGCGATCGAGGAGGCGGTGCCGGCCGACGTGCTGGCGGCGTCGCTGTTCGTGCGCTTCCGCTCGCGGCAGGACCATACCTTCGCCGAGAAAGTGCTGTCGGCCATGCGACTGGGCTTCGGCGGCCACGTCGAGGCGCCCAAGAAGTAGCGTAGCGGCGTCTCGAGCAGGAACAGCCAGGAGGAAACCGCGATGCGGGTGGGCGTCTTTTACTTTCCGACCGACTACGGCATCGACATCGCCGAGCTGGCGCGGGCGCTCGAGGAGCGCGGCTTCGACTCGCTGTTCGTTCCCGAGCACACCCACATCCCGGCCAGCCGCAAGTCGCCGTTCCCCGGCGGCGGCGAGCTGCCGAAGCGCTACTCCCACACCCACGATCCGTTCGTCGCGCTGTCCTTCGCGGCGGCGGCGACGAAAACGCTGACGATCGGCACCGGCATCCTGCTCGTGCCGCAGCACGAGCCGCTGGTCACCGCCAAGGCGATCGCCTCGCTCGACCAGCTGTCGGGCGGGCGCTTCGTGTTCGGCATCGGCGGCGGCTGGAACGTCGAGGAGATGGAGAATCACGGCGCGCGCTACCAGACCCGGTTCAAGCAGATGCGCGAGCACGTGCTGGCCATGAAGGCGCTGTGGACCGAGGAGGAGGCGTCCTACGACGGCGAGTTCGTGAAGTTCGACCGCGTCTGGTCGTGGCCCAAGCCGCGGCAGTCGCCGCATCCGCCGATCATCCTGGGCGGCGAGAGCGATCACACGCTGCGCCGCGTCGTCGAGTACTGCGACGGCTGGTTCCCGCGCACCCGCGCCGGCTTCGACGCGCCGCAGGCGATCGCGCGGCTGGCCCACATGGCCGAGCAGAAGGGACGCGATCCGAAGACGCTCAGCGTCACCGTGTTCGGCGCGCCCAACGACGCGGCGACGCTGGAAGGCTACGCCCGGGCCGGCATCCACAGCGCGCTGCTGGCGGTGCCGGACAAGAGCCGCGACGACATCCTAGCTTACCTCGACCGGGTGGCGCCGCTCGTCAAGGCCGCCGCCGCGTGACCGTCGCCATCGGCCTCGGGCTGATGGAGTTTCCGTTCGCCGGGGCCGGCGACTATTGGCGCTGGGTCGATCTCTGCGAGGCCGGCGGCGTCGACTCACTGTGGCAGACCGACCGTCTGGTCAGTCGCCAGCCGATCCTCGAGAGCCTGGCGACGATGGGCGCGCTGGCCGGGCGGACGCGGCGCCTGCGCTTCGGCATGAACGTGGTGTCCCTGGCGCTGCGCGATCCGGTGCTGCTGGCCAAGCAATGCGCCACTATCGACGTGCTGTCGGAGGGCCGCCTGCTGCCCGGCTTCGGCATCGGCAGCCCGCAGGGACCGGAATGGCAGGCGCTGGGCATCGATACCAAGACGCGTGGGCGGCGCACCGACGAGGCGCTGGAGATCATCGGCCGCCTGTGGCGCGAGGACGGCGTCACCTTCGAGGGCCGGCACTTCCGGTTGCGCGACGCCTCGATCTCGCCCCGGCCGACGCGCGACGATCTGCCGATGTGGATCGGCGGCGGCACAGAGGCGGCGATCCGGCGCACGGCCCGCTACGGCACCGGCTGGCAGGCCGGCGCCGAGCTGCCGGCTGATGCCGGCCGCATCGTCGCCGCCATCAAGGCCGCCGCCGCCGAGATCGGCCGCACCATCGACGACGACCATTACGGCGCCGCCTTCCCATTCTGCTTCGGCGACAGGGAAAGCGCCATGGTGAGCGGCGCAATGGCGGCTTACGCCAGGCGGACGGGCCGCGATCCGACGAACTACTTCGCGGTCGGCGATGCCGCGACCATCGTGTCGCGCATCGCCGAGTACGTCGCCGTCGGCGTCGAGAAGTTCATCCTGCGGCCGGTGGGGCCGGACGGCGAGACCGTGATCGCCCAGACGCGGCGGTTGATCGACGAAGTGCTGCCGCAGGTGTCGGCGCGGTGGCCGAAAAGGGGGACGTCATGAAGATCGGCGCGGCGATGTTTTTCACCGACTACTCGATGATGCCGGGCGAACTGGCGCGGGCGCTCGAAGAGCGGGGGTTCGACTCGGTATGGGCGCCCGAGCACTCGCACATACCGCTCAGCCGCAAGACGCCGTTCCCGGGCGGCGGCGACCTGCCCAAGAAGTACTACGACGCCATGGACCCGTTCGTGACCCTGACCGCAGCGGCGGCGGCGACCACGACGCTGAAGATAGGCACCGGCGTCTGCCTCGTGAACCAGCGCGATCCGATCCAGACCGCCAAGGCGGTGGCCTCGCTCGACCTGCTATCGGGCGGGCGTTTCCTGTTCGGCATCGGCAACGGCTGGAACCAGGACGAGATGGAGAACCACGGCACGGTCTTCACGACGCGCCACAAGCTGGTGCGCGAGCGCATCGAGGCGATGAAGGCGCTCTGGACGAAGTCGAAGGCCGAGTACCACGGAGAGATGGTCGCCTTCGATCCCGTCATGGCGTGGCCCAAGCCGGTGCAGAAGCCGCATCCGCCGATCCTGGTCGGCGGCGCCTTCCCGTGGGGGGCCCGCCGAGCCATCCGCTACGGCAACGCCTGGATGCCGTTGCGCCGCCGCGAGGTGCGCGAGGTGCTGCCGCAGTTCCGCGAGATGTGCCGCGCCGCCGGTCTCGCGCCGCTGCCGGTGTCGATCTGGGAAGCGCGGGAGGACCTCGACTCGCTGAAGCGCGACCGCGACGCTGGCGTCGACCGGGTGATCGTCAGCCTCGACTCGGCCAAGGCGGACGTCATCCTGCCGCTGCTCGACCGCTGGGCGACGCTGATCGGCGCGCTGTCCTAGATATTCGGCAGCACTTCGCGGCGGAAACGCTGCATCTCGCCCAGCATCTCGTCGACCGAGCCGCCGGCGAAGCCGAAGTCGAGATGGCCGACGCCGAGATCGCGCAGGGTGCGGATGTCGGCGGCGATCTCGGCCGGCTGGCCAGAGAACAGCCGCCGCTCGCCGTCGTCGGCCTTGGCCGGCGCGCCCTCGCCGAACACCGTGACGCGCAGCGCCAGCCCGACCGCTCCGGCCGGGCGGCCCTCCTTGGCCACCAGCGCGCGCAGCCGGGCGACCTGCGTGGCGAAGCGCTTGACGCTGTCGAGCGGGTTGGCCGGGTTGGTGCCGATCGGGTACCAGGCATCGCCCAGCCGCGCCGTGCGGCGCAACGCCGGCCCGCTCTCGCCGCCAACCCAGATCGGCGGATGCGGCTTCTGCACCGGCTTGGGGTCGAGCAGGATGTTGTCGAAGCGCACGTGCCGGCCGGCGAAGCGCGGCCTGGGGTTGGTCCACAGTTCCTTGAAGGCCAGCAGGTACTCGTCGGTGACCGTGCCCCGGGCGGCGAAATCCGGCGCGTCGATCGCCTCAAACTCCTCCTTCAGCCAGCCAGCGCCGATGCCCAGCACCAGCCGGCCGCCCGACAGCACGTCGATCGAGGACAGCATCTTGGCCGTCAGTACGGCCGGCCGGTGCGGCACCACCATCACCGACGACACCAGGCGGAGCCGGCGGGTCTTGCCGGCCACGAACGCCATCTGGATCAACTGCTCGTGCCGCTCGGCGCGTGCGCCGGCTGGGAATTCACCGCTTGAGCTGTAGGGATATTTGGCTGTGATGTCGGTCGGAATGACGACATGGTCGCTGAAGGTTGCGTAGTCGAAGCCCATGGCCTCAGCCTCGACGACCAGCCGCACCATCTGGTCGGTTGCTGACATCGGGCCGGCGGTTGGCGCATTGAAGCCGATCTGCATGTCTGGTTTCCCCCTGAAGAATGGCGGGGGCATAGTACACGATGCGGCGCGCGGCGATTGCCGCTATCGTTGGCCTTGATGCGTTGTTCGAGGGTCGAATGTCGGAACTTCCCAGGCTGATGGCAGAAGCCGCGCGGCTGCGCGACGAAGGTCACGGCCGGCTGATTTCCTACTCGCGCAAGGTCTTCATCCCGCTGACCCGGCTGTGCCGTGATGTCTGCCACTACTGCACCTTCGCCGAGGCGCCGACCGCGGGTCACACGCCTTATCTGACCCCCGACGAGGTGCTGGCGATCGCCCGCGCCGGCGAGGCGGCCGGCTGCACCGAGGCACTGTTCACGTTGGGCGACAAGCCGGAGCTGCGCTACGCTGCGGCGCGCGAGGCCCTGGCCGCGCTGGGGTACACCACGACCATCGAGTACCTCGTCGCCATGTGCGCACTCGTGCTGCGCGAGACCAGCCTGCTGCCGCACGCCAACCCTGGCGTCATGACGCGCGCTGAGATCGCGGCGTTGCGCGCGGTGACGGCCAGCCAGGGCATCATGCTGGAATCGACCAGCGAGCGGCTGTGCGAGAAGGGCGGCGTCCACTACGGCTCGCCCGACAAGGCGCCGGCGGTGCGCCTCGAGACCCTGCGGCTGGCCGGCGAGCTCAAGGTGCCGTTCACCACCGGAATCCTGATCGGCATCGGCGAGACGCGGGCCGAGCGGCTCGACGCGCTGCGTGCCATCCGCGACCTGCATGCGCGCTACGGTCACATCCAGGAAGTGATCGTCCAGAACTTCCGCGCCAAGGCCGACACCAAGCTGGCCGGCGCCGAAGAACCCGACCTCGATGATCTGTGCTGGACCATTGCGCAGGCGCGGTTGATCCTGGGGCCGGCGATGAACATTCAGGCGCCGCCGAATCTGTCGCCGGGCGTCTATCAGCGACTGGTCGAGGCCGGTCTCAACGACTGGGGCGGCGTGTCGCCGGTGACGCCCGACCACGTCAATCCCGAAGCGCCGTGGCCGGCGGTCGAGGAACTGGCGCGGCGCAGCGCCGAGATGGGCAAGGTGCTGGTCAACCGCCTGGCCGTGTATTCATCCTACGTGAAGAAGGCGGCCGAGTGGCTGGCGCCCGAGGTGGCGACGCGGGTGCGGCGGCTGTCTGACGCCGAGGGCCTGGCGCGTGACGACGACTGGGCGCCCGGCAACACCGAGCCGCCGCGCGCGCCGCGGCCGATGCTGTCCGAGGTTGATGCCGGGCTGGCGCGCCTCGTCGAGCGCGCGACGGCGGGCGAGCGCTTGGACACCGGTGCGATCGAGCGGCTGTTCGCGGCGCGCGATGCCGACTACGCCCACGTAACCGGGGCCGCCGACCGGCTGCGCGCCGCGGTCAGCGGCGACGTCGTGCGCTACGTCGTCAACCGCAACATCAACTACACCAACATCTGCTACTTCCGCTGCAAGTTCTGCGCTTTCTCCAAGGGCAGCACGCATGAGGATCTGCGCGGCAAGCCGTACGACCTCGCGCTCGAGGAAGTGGCGCGACGGGCGCGCGAGGCGTGGGACCGCGGTGCCACCGAGGTCTGCCTGCAGGGCGGCATCCATCCCGACTACACGGGCGAGACTTACGAGGCGATCTGCCGGGCGATCAAGCAGGCGGTACCCGAGATGCATATCCACGCCTTCTCGCCGCTTGAGGTGACGCAGGGCGCGATGACCATGCAGGCGTCGCTGCCGGAGTTCCTGAAGCGCCTGAAGGACGCTGGCCTGGGCACGCTGCCGGGCACGGCGGCCGAGATCCTCGACGACGAGGTGCGGGCGATCATCTGTCCCGACAAGATCGACACGCGGCAGTGGCTTGACGTGCAGCGTGCCGCGCACGGCCAGGGGCTGCGCACGACCTCGACCATCATGTACGGCCATGTCGAGGCGCCGCTCAACTGGGCGCGCCACCTGCTGGCGTTGCGGGACTTGCAGGCCGAGACCGGCGGTTTCACGGAGTTCGTACCGCTGCCCTTTGTGCACATGGAGGCGCCGATGTACCGCCAGGGCCTGGCGCGGCGCGGCCCGACCTTCCGCGAGGCGGTGATCATGCATTCGGTGGCGCGGCTGGTGCTCAACCCGTTGATCTCCAACATCCAGACCTCGTGGGTCAAGATGGGTCCGGCCGGCGCGGCGCTGGCCCTGCAGGCCGGCGCCAACGACCTTGGCGGCACGCTGATGAACGAGAGCATCTCGCGCGCCGCCGGCACGCAGCACGGCCAGGAATTCCCCCCGGAGCAGATGGAGCGCCTGATCCGCTCGATCGGCCGCATGCCGCGACAGCGCACCACCGCCTATGGCGAGGTCCCGGCCGACCGCCGCGCCGCCTCGTTCAACGCGCCCGAGCTGGCGCCGATCGTTCAGACGGCGCCGCGCAAGCGGGCGACGGTCTAGCCGTCAGGCGAGCAACCCCGGCACCTTCATGCCCTCGAGCAGCGCCCGCGTGCGGGTACCGCGCGACGACGGCAGGGCGAGGAACGTCGCGAGGTCGGCGGGGTGGTCGATGTCCAGGGCGATGCCCGGCTGGTGCATCACCGTCGGCTCGATGCCGCAGCGCCGGGCCGCGTCGAGATGCGGGTAGTAGCTGTTGTCGCCGAAGCGCAGCGGCACCGCGTCGGCCGGCGAGCAGATCACCAGGTTCGAGCCCAGATGGTCGTGCGCCGGGGAGATCGTGAAGGCCGGGCCGGGCAGGTGGGCACCCAGCACCAGGCTGATCTCCTGCGGGGTCACGGCCGGGATGTCGGCCGGCAGGGTGAGCATGCCGCCGCGGCCCTCGGCCGCCAGCATCCGGAGACCGGCGGCGACGCTGCCGGTGTGACCGTCGCGCGCGCCGTCGGTCAGCACCCGCGCGCCCAGCCGCTCGGCCAGCGCCGTCGCCTGCGGGTCGAGCGTGACCACGACGACGCCGGCCAGACCGGGGACGGTGACGACGGTTTCCAGCACCTCGGCCATCATCACCTCGATGAGGGCGCGGCGCTGGGCGGGCGTCAGGAGCGGCGCGAGGCGCTGCTTGGCGCCCTCCAGTTCCTTGATGGGCACGACAGCCCAGATGTCACGGTGCTTCACGACAGCGAGTCTGCAAAGGAAAGCACGGTCCGCGCCAGCGCTTCCTTGTCGCCGACCGATGACATCAGCGTGGGCGCCTCGTGGACGCGGCCCGGCACGCCGGCGGCGTCGCCGGCATCGACGACGTAGCCAGACAACAGGTCGCCGTAGCGCTCGGCCACCGTCGCCGAGGTCACGGGCAGTCCCAGCTCCTGCATCATCTTGGCGGTCGGTCCCTTGACCGCCTTGCCGTCGACGATCGGCGATACCGCGACCACCGGCGCCCCGCAGCCGGCGATGGCGTCGCGCAGGCCTGGCACGGCAAGGATCGGGTCGATGCTGATGAAGGGGTTGGACGGGCAGATCACGACTGCGCGCACCTTACCGGCCAGCGCCGCCATCGCCTCGGCCTGCGGCCGCGCCGTCGCCACGCCCTCGAAGGCGAGCCGACGCACCACCGGCCGGCATTGCTGGCGCACGAAGTAGTCCTGGAAGTCGATCCAGCCGCCGTCGGACAGCACGCGGGTGCGCACGCGGTCGTCGCTCATCGGCATGATGCGATGCGCCACGCGCCAGCGGCGGCAGATGTCGGCGGTGATCCCGCTCAGCGTCTCGCCGGCGGCCAGCCGCCGCGTGCGCTCGACGTGCAGCGCGAGATCGCGGTCGCCCAGCCGGAACCAGTCGGCGCCGCCCAGCGTGGCTAGCGTCTCCATGAACGACCAGGTCTCGTCGCGCCGGCCCCAGCCCTGCACCGTGTTGTCGAGGCCGGCCAGCACGTAGGTCAGCGTGTCGATGTCGGGCGAGATCGACAGGCCGAGATGCTCGAAATCGTCGCCGGTGTTGGCGATCACCAGAAGCTCGTCGGGCGGAAGTACGCGGCTCAGCCCCAGCGCCAGCTTGGCGCCGCCGACACCGCCGGACAGAGCGACGACCGTGCCGCGTCTCACCGGAACATGTCCTCGGCGGCGGGGCGTACCAGGTTGGCGGCCGGGTTGTCCGGCGCGGTCCAGGCCAGGCCGCGCACCAGCACGGCGGGCTGCGCCTCGTCGCCTTGGCCCATGACCAGCGAGGCGGCCGAGGCGATCTCGTCGGCGAAGCCTGAGATGCTGACCTGCAGGGTGCGACCGAACAGGTCGGGATTGCCGCGCAGGTCGAGCAGGGCGGGCAGGCCGGCGGCGCCGATTGCGATGCCCTGCGTGCCGCGCCGCCACGCCCGGCCGAAGCTGTCGGTAACGATGACGGCGGGCGCCATGCCCAGCCTCTGCCTCAGCGCGGTGCGCAGGCGGGCGGCGCTGCCGTCGGGATCCGTCGGTAGCAGCAGCGCGCGCTCGACGCCGTCGGCCGGCGCGACGTTGGACTGGTCGATGCCGGCATTGGCCATCACGAAGCCCAGCCGGTGCTCGACGATCAGCACATTGGGCCGTGATCGCACCACGCGCACCGACTCCGACAGGATCAGCTCGACCAGCCGCGGGTCCTTCTGAACTTCGGCGGCAAGCGCGACGGCGCGCGGCGACGGCACAACCGAGGCCAGCTCGACCATCCGGCCCTCGGCCTTGGAAACGATCTTCTGGGCCAGGGCCAGGACGTCGCCGGGTCGCGGCGTGATCGCGCAGCGCGCATAGGCCTCGGCCAACAGCGCGGCGAGATCGTCGCTCGCCTTGACCATCGGCAGGCCGGGCAGGGCCAGCAGTTCCAGCCGGCCGACGCCGCTCATCGCCGGATCAACCGAAGCGCCTGCGCAGGCGCGGCAGCACCTCGGCGCCGAAAAGGTCGAGGAAGCGCGCCTGGTCCGGGCCTGGCGCGTGGAACACCAGGTGGTTGAATCCCAGTCCAACATAGTAGCCGATCTTCTCGACCTGCTCCTCGGGGTCGTTCGACACGATCCAGCGGCTGGCGGCGCGCTCCAGCGGCAGGGCGTCGGCCAGGCGCTGCATCTCGACCGGGTCCTCGACCGACATCTTCTCCTCGGGCGTCAGCGCCAGTGCCGCCCAGTGCCGCGTGTCGTCCAGCGCCCGCTTGCGGTCGCTGTCGAACGACACCTTGACCTCGATCATGCGGTCGTAGGGCTGCGTCTTCGGGCTGCCGGCGGCCAGACCTTCCTCGACCTTGGGCAGCAGCGTCTCGGTGTAGAGTTCGCGCTTCTTGCCGCTGGTACAGATGAAGCCGTCGCCCTGGCGGCCGGCATACCTGGCGACCAGCGCGCCGGCGGCGGCGACGTATATCGGCACCTCGACCTCGGGCCGGTCATAGATTGTCGCCTTCTCGGTCTTGTAGTACTCGCCCTCAAAGCTGATGCGCTCGCCGCGCCATAGCGTGCGGATCAGGGTCACGGCCTCGCGCATGCGGGCGAAGCGCTCCTTGAATTCGGGCCAGGGCTGCCCGGTCGACGGGACCTCGTTCAGCGATTCGCCGGTGCCGATGCCCAGGACGACGCGGCCCGGGAACATCGAGCCCAGCGTGCCGAAGGCCTGCGCCACGATCGACGGATGGTAGCGGAAGGTCGGGGTCAGCACGCTGGTCCCCAGCAAGACCTTGGAGGTGCGTGCGCCGGCCGCCCCCAGCCAGACCAGCGAGTTGGGCGCGTGGCCGTCAACGTGCTTCCAGGGCTGGAAGTGGTCGCTGACGAACACCGATTCGAAGCCGGCTTTCTCGGCGTGCGCGGCATAGTCGAGCAGCCTGGCGGGCGCGAATTGTTCGGCGGACGCCTTGTATCCGAGCTTGAGCACGGTGATGCTTTCCTTGAGGAGTTTCGCGAGGTCCGACGACTCTTAATGGACGGGGAAGAGGCTCACAACCGCCGCCTGATCGCTGTGGTCATGGGGATGGTCGGGTCGGGCAAGACGATGGTGGCGGCGCGTCTCGCCCAGCGATTGGGCTGCGCTTTCCAGGAAGGCGACGCCCTGCATCCGCCGGAGAACGTCGCCAGGATGTGAGCGTCGGCACGCCGCTCTGCGACGCCGACCGCGCGCCGTGGCTGGCGCGCATCGCCGCTTGCATCGACGGCTGGCGGGAACAGGGAAGCGTCGTCGTCGTCACCTCCTCGGCCCTGGTCCGCGCCTATCACGACATCGTCGTCGGCGGCCGCGACAGCGTGCGGCTGTTCCACCTGGTCGGCAGCCGCGATCTGATCGGCGCCGCCGCGCCCACTTCATGCCGAGTAGCCACCGGAGAGAAAATCCCTCATTGAAGCGGTCAGAAAGTCTGATTGCACCGGAGCATCATGTGGTCTCCAGTGTCCCGGCGATTTCGATCACTTCGCGAGTGCGGATTACTCTCTTGCCCCACA
>JBILYJ010000652.1:0-2682 GCA_044377795.1 Reyranella sp.
TGCGCGGTCCAGCTGGCCGCCCGTCGCGCCTCGCCCCGACGTTCGGCGACCGGCGCGAACGCAAGCAGCGCCGCGTACACGAACCAGCCCAGCCAGACGCTCTCGCCACGTCCCCCCTCGCCCACGCGGTTCATGCCGTCGTTCCAGTCGCCGGTGCCGATCAGCGGCAGGCCGTGCACGCCGGTGGCCAGACTGAGATCGAGGCCGCGTGCGCAGTGTTCGAACAGGGACGCGGTCTCGTCCGCCTGCTCCGGCTGGAAGTAGAGATCGTGCTCGCCCTCACGCAGCGCCGGACCCTCAAGGAAGGAAACGGGTTCGTCGAGGATCGCGACATCGCCGGTGGTCTCGACATAATGCGCGGCAACGGTGGCGAGCCATGCGCGGTCGTCCGAGATGCGCGTACGGACGCCCTGGCCGGCGATCGGGAACCACCAATGCTGGACATCGCCCTCGACGAACTGCCGCGACGCGGCACGCAGGATGTGGGCGCGTGCCAGCGCAGGCGCCGGCACGGACAGCGACATCGCATCCTGGAGCTGGTCGCGGAAACCGTAGGCGCCACTCGCCTGATAGAAGGCCGACCGCGCCCAGTAGCGGCAGGCCAGCGACTGATAGAGCAGCCAGCCGTTCAACAGGATGTCGGTTGCGGGATCGGGGGTCTTCACCTGTACCGTGCCCAGGACACCGTCCCAGAATCCCACCGCCTCGCGATGCACGGCGGCGAGGTCCGCAGCCCTGTAGCGCGTGATCAAGGCACGCGCCTCGGCCTCATCGGCTGCCTGGCCCAGGAAGCAGACGACCTCGTGCATGCCGCCCGGCTTCAGGTCGACGGCGGTCTGCAAGGCAGCGCACGGATCGAGGCCGGCGCCGAGGCGCTGCGACAGAGGCAGATCGGCGCTGAGTGCGGCGGGATGGTCCATGCTGCCGTTGCGGCCGATGAATTCGCCGCGATCGCCCGTCCACGCGGTCTGGCGCCCGCAGAGATCGGCAAACGCGACCCGGCTGCCATGATGCAGATTCCATCTGTTGCGCGCGAAGATCGCACCGGTCTCGCCGTCCCGCTCGGTGACGACCGTGGGGCCGGAGGCGCCGCGAGCGAGACCCAGGACCCATTCGACATAGGCCGTGACCGAGAGCCGGCGCGGCCGATCGGAGATGTTGCGGATGGTGAGCCGCGATATCTTGAGGGAATCGCCCAAGGGGACGTACTGCAGCAGATCGAGAGCGATGCCGTTCGCCACCAGCTCGAACCGGCTGTAGCCGCGCCCGTGCCGGACGATGTAGGTCGCCTGCGCGAGACGCACCGGCCGCGCCGTCGGCGTCCACAACTCGCCGCTGTCGAGGTCGCGCACATAGAAGGCCTCGCCCGGCCGGTCGACGACAGGGTCGTTGGACCAGGGCGTGAGCTGGTTGTCGCGGCTGTTCTGCGACCAGGTGTAGCCGCCGCCGTCGGCCGCCACCTGAAATCCGAATGACGCATTCGAGATCACGTTGATCCAGGGCGCCGGTGTCGACTGGCCGGGGCCGAGGACGGTGACGTACTCCCGGCCGTTCGGTGAAAATCCACCGAGTCCGTTGAAGAACTGCAGCGCCGCCAGCGCCACCGGCTGCGACGGGAGTGGCTTCGTGCCGACATCGGCGGCAACGACACGACGGAGCGGCGGCGCCACGCCGCGCGGCGACTTGAGTCGGTCGAGCTGGTCAGACAGGCTGCCGCGCCCGCCGCGCAGCACCACGCGGGCCAGGGCCAACAGGAGTGCGCGGGTCTCGGCCGAGATCAGATCGGTGCGCAGGACGAAGACGGCGCCTGGTACATTCTCGACCCCGAGATGGGTCCGGGACCGGCTGGCGCGGACCAGAGTCTCCAGCATGGACTGGAGATCCTGCACATAGGAGGTACTGCGCTCGTTCAGGATCACGAGATCGACCGACAGGCCCTTGAGCTGCCAGTACTCGCGCGCACGCAGGAGTTCGCGCACGATGCCGGTGTCCTCGACCTCCTCGACGCGCACCAGCACGATCGGCAGATCGCCGGAGATGCCTTGTGACCACAAGGTCGGCGGTGCGGCGAGGCCGCGCCGGATCGCGTCGGGCGAGGAACGCAGCGCCGGATTGGCGTAAAGCACATGCCCCGCCAGGCGCTGGAAGTAGCTCGCCTCGACCGCATTGATGTCGAGATGGCGGAGCTGAACCTGCGCCTGCGTCCAGGCGAGCGTCGTCGCGCGCGTGAAGGCATTGACGTCGAGGTGACAGTCGATCGCGTTGAGCAACGATTCGCGTGACGATGCGACGACGGTCCAGAACGCGATCCGCGCCATGCCGCCTGCCGGCACCTGCAGGCGCCGGCGCAGGGCGAACACCGGATCGAGGACCGACCCCACCGTACCGGAGAGCCGGCGACCGTCGGTTGCCGCGATCGCGTCGCCGATCTCGTTCCCGCGACCGATGAAACGGGCGCGATCCGTCTCGACCTCGATCTCGCCGACGGCCACGCCTTCCACCACCGCCAGATGGGCCGCCCACAGTTCGGGCTCGCCCGGCCCGCGACGCCGTCGCGTAGCCAGCAGCGCGCCGGCGGTCGGCAGATATTCGGTATGCACGAACATCTTGGAGAAAGCCTGGTGCGCCGCATCCGCGCCGCGCGGCGCCAGGACGATTTCGGAGTAAGACGTCAGTTCGACG
>JBILYJ010000146.1:0-10389 GCA_044377795.1 Reyranella sp.
ATATCGGCAACTGGGACCGCTTCCCCAAGGCGCGCTTCCATCTCCAGGACAAGGAGATGAACTTCGCCACCGGCCGGCACATGTGCAAGGGACCGTTCCGCCACGCCTACGAGTGCGAGGACATCGTCGGCATGGTGCGCGCGCTGTACGGCGGCCGGCTGGTGTTCCACGACGGCGACGAGGAGCTGCAGCCCGGCATCTCGCTGCACCTGATCGGCGGCCACACCGCCGGCATCCAGTCGGTGCGCATCAACACACGCAACGGCTGGCTCGTGCTGGCCTCCGACGCCAGCCATTACTTCTGGGGCGTCAACAACGACAAGCTGTTCTCGATCGTCTACTCGGTCGCCGACATGCTGGCAGGCTACGACAAGCTCAAGAAGCTGGCCGACGGCCGGGTCGAGATGGTGATCCCCGGCCACGACGCCGAGGTGATGGTGCGCTATCCCGCCTCGGGCAAGGGACTGGAAGGCGTGAGCGTCCGGCTGGACTAGGGACTCGCCGCAACGAAAGGCTGCAATCCGAACGAGATCGAACCTGCCGATGGTTTCGCCATACTCCGACCTCCCTTCCAAAGCCTTCTGGAAGGGAGCCGTATCCCGGCGGTCTCCCGAGACGGTCTCCGAGTTGTGGCAGCCAAAATTTCGCTTCGCCCCGGATACGCGCATTGCGACAGCGGGCAGCTGCTTCGCCCAGCATATTTCCCGATATCTGCGCGCCAGGAACGCCGCCGTCGTCAACCTCGAGCCGGCCCCACCCGGCCTGTCCGCGGCCAACGCCATCAAATACGGCTACGGCATATTCTCGGCGCGATACGGCAACATCTATACGGTTCGCCATCTCCTGCAACTCATCCAGGAAGTTACTGGCCGGTTCGTGCCGTCCGATGCCGTCTGGGAACGGGACGGCCGCTTCTTCGATGCGATGCGGATCGGAGTCGAACCGGCGGGATTGCCTTCCGCCGAGGCTGTGCAGCGACACCGCGTGCAGCATCTCACCCGGGTGCGACGCCTGTTCGCCAGGTCAGATGTCTTCGTCTTCACGCTCGGCCTGACGGAAGCCTGGACCCACAGGGAGTCGGGCACGGTGTATCCGACCGCACCGGGGACGATTGCCGGCTCCTATCAGCCCGACGTGCACGCCTTCAGGAACTTCGATTTCCTCGAAGTGTACCAGGACTTCGTCAAGTTCCGTCGGCTCGCGATGAAGCGGAATCCCGGGCTGAAGTTCCTGCTCACCGTCTCGCCGGTTCCGCTCACGGCCACGGCCAGCGACAAACACGTTCTCGTCGCGACGACCTATTCGAAAGCGGTGCTGCGGGCGGTGGCCGGAAAGCTGGCCGAGACGTTCGAGGACGTCGACTATTTTCCGTCCTTCGACCTTCTCTCCAGCGCCTCCACGCGGGGCGCGTTTCATTCGGATGACGCACGACAGATCACCGAGCCGGGCGTGGAGGCGGTGATGCGAATCTTCTTCGAGGCGCAGCCGGCTCTTGCGCAAGCCTCCGTTACGGACGCTGCGGGCGGACTTGCCGGCAAACGGGACGAGGCCGGCGCGGGCGGCCATACGCCCGGGGCGCCGGCTCCCGAGGCGGTTTGCGAGGACATCCTTCTCGATGCGTTCTCCCGATGATCCGCATTGCCCTGGTGGGCAACTCTCATCTCTACAGCTGGAAGCGCGCCTGGAATTCCCTCGGCAAGGCCTATCCGGACGTGAATCTCGCTTTTTTCGCCGCAGCGGGATGGCAACTGGAGTGCTGCGAAGCGCAGGGCGACCGGCTCGTCTTCGGGAGCGAGGAGGTCGCGCGATGGGTCGAGATTACCTCGGGCGGCCGACGCGAGCTGGTCGCTGCCGACTACGATGCGCTTTGCGTCGTGGGCCTGGGATGCGGGGTGAGGGCCGTCACCTCACTCTACTCGACATGGCGGGCCGATGCTCACACGCGACAGGACGGCAGGTTTCACCTGGTTTCCGATGCCTGTTTCCAGGATACCGTCGTCGACCTGTTGAAGGCCTCACCGGCAATGGCGATCGCGGGCAAGCTCCGCCAGATCACCGACAAGGTGATCTGGCTGGCGCCCACCCCTGCCCCTTCCGAAATCATCCTGACGCTGGACAAGTCCCCGGAGGGCATTGAAATGGCCGCTGCGGCGACCGATGCACCGTCTCTTCGCGCTATCTATGACGAGGCCTGCCGCCGCTTGGCCTCCGACACCCTGATCGTGCTGGAGCAGCCCAAGGCGACTCTCGCCTCGCCACTTCTGTCGAAAGAGGAGTATCGCGTCCCGACCTGGACGACGCCCGACTGGATGCATTTGAACGACGCCTACGGCAAGATTGTCGTTCGGGAATTCCTGTCGCGTTTCCAACCCTCTCTCGGGGACCGAAGCGACGGCGATTCGTCCGGCAGTCTTCTGCGTCTCGCCGACCCGCTCCTGGGGGCGCTGCGGAACAAGGTCTTGCAATTGTCGATTCGCAGAAGCTCGAAGAGCTGAATGCGGAGAGGTGCGGGCGGGCTACGTCTCGACGGATCGCCTCACGCGCAAGGAAAGGAAACCGGATGGCACGGCTCGTCTTCGGCATGAACCAGTCGCTGGACGGCTATGTCGACCATATGTCGTTTGGCCCGAGCCCCGCGCTCTTCCGTCACTTCATCGAAGAGGCGGAGGCGCAGGCGGGCAGTGTCTATGGCCGCCACGTGTACGAGCTGATGCGCTACTGGGACGACGATCAGCCCGACTGGGATGACGAGCGACGCGCCTTTGCGGCGGCGTGGCGGCGGCAGCCGAAATGGGTGGTCTCGCGCTCGCTGGACTCGGTGGGGCCCAATGCCACGCTCATCCGGGGCGATCTCGAGCACGCGATCCCCAGGCTGAAGGCCGAGCGCGAGGGCGAGATCGAAGTCGCCGGCCCGACCCTGGCGCAAAGCCTCACCGAACTCGGCCTGATCGACGAGTACCGGATCTACCTGCACCCGGTCGTGCTCGGGCACGGCACGCCCTACTTCGCCGGCCCCCGGCCGCCGCTCCGGCTCATGACCCACGACCGGATCGGCGACGACGTGATCCGGCTGGCCTACGTTCCCGCCTGATCTCCCGTCGCCCGCCTACGCCGCGATCGACGCTCGGGCCTTGCCGATCGTCAGGGCCGCGCGGGCGGCTTCGCGGCCCTTCTCGACGAAGTGCGCCCGGAAGATCTGATTGTGGTGGTCGGTCTCCTGATAGTGATGCGGCGTCAGCGACACCGACAGGACAGGGACGCCCGTCTCCAGGCCGGCGCGCATCAGCCCGTCGACGACGGCCTGGGCCACGAAGTCGTGGCGATAGATTCCGCCATCGACCACGAAGGCGGCAGCGGCCACCGCCGCATACTTCCCGGTTGCCGCGAGGTCGCGCGAGAACAGCGGCAGCTCAAAGGCGCCCGGCACGTCGAACACGTCGACCTGCTCGGCGGGAACCAGTTCGAGGAATCCGTCGAGCGCTCGGTCGACGATGTCGGCGTGCCACCTGGCTTTGACGAAGGCGTAGCGGGCGTGTGTCATGGCAATCTCCTTTGGCGAACAGACACGTCACCCAAGGCGATCACGCGCGAGCCTGCTGCTCCACAAGAGCAGCGGGACACACGTTCTCTTTCATCCGGACTATGACCGTCGGCTCAGGCCTCGCACCTGATCTGCTGACCCTTCCTTGCGGAAGGCGCTCGCGGGCTCGCAACTCGCGCTGCATACCGCCGGTAGGGAGTTTCACCCTGCCCTGAGAACGCGAAAACCATAGGGGCAGGGTCGGAAGCTGGCAATCTTCCGGAAGCACCGACCCATCGGGTCGAAAGCGCTGCGTCAGGCCGGACCGACCCGTCGCGCCTCGTCGGTCAGCCAGCGCCGGTAGAAGTCGACGGCGCGGCCATTGGCGCCGCCCCGGCGCGCGACGACCTGGAAGCAGCGGCTGCTGCGGCGGCGGAACGCGAACGGACAGACCAGGGAACCGCCGGCGATTTCGGCATCGGCCAGCGTCCGCATGCCGACCGCGACACCGATCCCTTCGGCGGCCGCCTGGAAACTGAGGTTGAGCGTCTCGAACTCCGGCCCGCGCCCGGGATCGACCGCCTTCAGGGCGCGGACGACAGCGGGGCTGACTGGCGAGCGCGCGAAGGCATCGAGCCACTGGCGCCATTCGGCGGGCAAGGGCCGCGAATGGATCAGCACCTGACGGGCCAGCCGTTCGACGCGCTGCACTTCCGTGCGGCAACCGTCGAACGTTCCCGGCGCACTGACGGCCACGATCTCGATGTCGAGCAGCTTCTCGCAGACCGTGCCCCCGGGCGGTGCGGCGAGGTCGCCGTCGGCACCCAGCCGGATCGCGATGTCGGTGCCGTCGTCGCGGCGAAAGTCGACATCCGTCAGCGACGTCGCGATCTGGACATCGATCTCGGGATGGCGATCGAAGAAGCGGCTCCAGCGCGGCAGCAGCCAGCGCGCCGCGAAGGTCGGATAGCAGGCGACGACGATGCGGTTGGGATTGCGGCTGCCGACCAGCCGTCGCGTCGCGGCCTCGACCGCGGTCAACGGCCCCGACACGTCGCGCAGATAGAGCTCGCCCTGCCCCGTCAGCACCAGGCCATGCGCGGTGCGCTCCAGCAGGCGAACGCCGAGATGTTCCTCCAGCTTGCGGACCAGCCGGCTGACCGCGCCCGGCGTCACGCCCAGCCGGGCGGCGGCGCGAGAGAAACTCAATTCATGGCCCGCCTGGACGAAGCTTCTCAAGGCATTTAGAGGAGGAAGATCGTCCGGCATCCGGGATTCCTGTTTTGATTTAATCTCAAATCACGCGTCGATTTAATCGTTTGCCCGTGCGGCCGTCCAGCGGCGAGTGTCCTGCCAAAGAGCCAGGAGGAACGCATGGACACGCACATGGACGCCTACAGGGACACACCCATCGAAACGCCGCGATCGAGTGCGCGCCACGGGTCGGACCACATCGGCGGCGACAGCCGGGACCTCAATTTCTTCCAGGCCGATGCGGACCTGCGCGATCTGCTGCGCCTCTATCTCAGCGCGGAGGAGCAGCGCCATTTCTGGCCGCACTTCGATCGGCTGGGCGCACTCGCCGGCGGCGATCTCGATCGCTGGGCCGACCAGGCCGACAAGCATCCGCCGGTGCTGCACAACCGCGACCGCTTCGGCCGCGACGAGCAATGGATCGAGCATCATCCGGCCTATCACGAGATGGAAAGGATCGGCTTCCACGAGTTCGGCCTGCACGCCGCACCGCATCGCCCCATCCTCGGCTGGCCGACGGGCGTTTCTCCCCTCGTCAAGTTCACCCTGCACTATCTCTTCTCGCAAGCCGAGTTCGGCCTGATGTGTCCGCTGGCCGTCACCGAGCTCGCGGCCATGCTGGTGCTGCGCTACGGCTCCGAGGAGCTGCGCGAGAAGTACGGGCGGCGCATGATCTCGCTGGATCCCGCCGAGCTGATGCAGGGCGCGCAGTTCATGACGGAAAAGGCCGGCGGCTCCGACGTCGGCGCCAACGAGCTGCGCGCGGTGCCCGACGGCGGGCACTGGCGGCTTCATGGCGAGAAGTGGTTCTGCTCCAACGCCGGTTGCGACGTCGCCGTCCTGCTGGCGCGGATCGAAGGCGACCCGCCGGGAACGGCCGGCCTGACGGCGTTCGTTGTGCCGCGCGACCTCGACGACGGATCGCGCAACGCCTATCGCATCGTGCGGCTGAAGGACAAGATGGGCAGCAAGTCGCTGGCCAGCGGCGAGATCACCTACGATGGCGCGCTCGCCTATATGCTGGGCGACCGCCGCCAGGGCATCAAGATCCTGCTCGACCAGGTGAACATGTCGAGGCTCTCGCATGGCATGCGCGCCGCGGCGACGATGCGGCGGGCATGGCACGAGTCGCTGGCCTTCGCCCGTTCACGGACGCTGTTCGGCAAGCCGGCGCTGCGCCAGCCCCTGATGCGCCGACAACTCCTGCAGGTTCTGATCCCGGCCGAGCAGGCGCTTTCCACGTCCTGCTACGGCGCCGATGTCCTGCGCCGCAGCGAGGAAGGCTCGAACACCGCCGCGCAACTCCTGCGCATCATCACGCCCGTCATCAAGATGCGCAGCAACCGCGACAACGTGCAGGCGACCGCCAAGGCCATCGAGGTCCGCGGCGGCAACGGGGTCATCGAGGACTGGGTCAACTCCCGCCTGCTGCGCGATTCCTTCATCCCGGTGCTGTGGGAGGGCACCAGCATCATCAATTCGATCGACGTCGTGCGCCGCGCCATCGCCAGGTCGCAGGCGCAGGGCGCGCTACGCGCGGAGCTGCACCGGCTGCTGGCGGACGCCGAGGGCGTCCCCGCCGTCTATCGCGACCGCCTCGCGGCGCTCTGCGACCGCACGATCGACTACGCCGAGAGCGTCGCCGCCCATCCTGAGTCGGAGAAGTATGCGCGCCTCGCCACTAGCGCGCTCTATCACGTCCTGTCGGCCGTCTTGCTGGCCTGGGAAGGCAGTCGCGTCGGCCGCGACGGGGGCGACGCCCGCCGACTGCTGATGTCGCGCTTCGTCGTGGAGCATCGCCTCGATCCGCAACCGGCGCTGTCGATCCCCGCGGACGCCTGGGAAGACGAGGCCGGAGAATGGCTGCTGGGCGAGGCCCCCGTGCCGCTCGCTCGCGCGGCGGCCCTCGTCGCGAGCGGCGCGACCTGAAACCAACAAACAGGAGGAGGAAACAATGAAGAAAACAATGATGCTGCTGCTCGCCCTCGCACTGGCCATCCCCGTCGCGGTTGGGGGCCGGGCGGACGCGCAGACCTACCCCGACCGGCCGGTGCGGCTGATCGTTCCCTTCCCACCGGGCGGTGCGACGGACGTGAACGCCCGCATCCTCGCGGCCGAACTCAGTGCCCTCCTGAAGCAGCAATTCGTCATCGACAACCGTCCCGGCGCATCGGGCACGATCGGCATCGACATGGTCGCGAAATCCGCGCCTGACGGCTACACGCTGGGCGTGAGCGGCGTCGGCCCGACGGCGATCCTGCCGATCATCGACCCGAAACTGCCGTACAATCCGGCCCGCGACCTCGATATCGTGGCCGGCCTCGGCCGGATCGACTTCGTGCTGGTGGCGCGCCCCGGCTTGCCGGTCGCCAACCTCACCGAACTGATCGCCTACGCGAAGGCCAATCCCGGCAAGGTGACCTATGCCACGGCCGGCGTGGCCGGCCCGCAGCAGCTTCAGATGGAGCATCTGGGGCTGCTGGCCGGCATCAAGCTCTTCCTCGTCCCTTTCCCCGGCGACGCCCAGGCCACGGCGGCCGTCGTGTCGGGCGACGTCGACATCGCCCTGATGGGCATCGCCACCGGCATCGGCCTGGTCAAGGGCGGCAAGTTGAAGGTCCTGGCGATGGCCGGCAGCGAGCGCAGCCCGACCCTGCCCGATCTCGCGACCGTGGCCGAGCAGACCGGTTTCACGGAATTCACCGGCTATACCTGGAACCTTCTGGTGGCCCCGAAGGGCACGCCCGCGGCGGTCATCGCCCGGCTGAATGCGGCGGTTGCCGAGGCCGCCGGCAAGCCCGAGGTTCAGGCCAAGCTGGAAGCGCTCGGCATCCGCCCCCTTCCCGGCTCCGCCGGGAAGGTTTCCGATTTCGTCGCAAGCGAGACCGCGAAGAACAGGCGCGTGATCGAAGCGACGGGCATTCGCCGCGAGTAGGCGTCGATCCCTACTTCTTCTCGACGTTCCACAGCGCCAGGGCGGGCGACGGCAGCAGGCCGGTGGCCTTGCGACCGACGGCCGTCGGCGTGGTGAACTGGCCGAGCGGCGCGTGCGTCGGATACACGGCGGCGCGCGCCTGGACCTCGGCGGCGATTTCCTTCTGCTTCGCCGGGTCGGTCTCCTTGGCGAAGGCATCGCGCAGCTTCTCGAGCTCGGGATCGCACGGCCAGCCGAACGTCGCCTTGTCGCAGGAGGCATTGAGGAACGCGGCGGCCACCGGATCGAGCACGTCGACGGCAGCCCAGGAGGTGAAGAAGGCGCTCCAGCCGCCGGCGTTCAGCGGATCCTTCTTGGCGCGGCGGCCGACCAGCGTCTGCCAGTCCATCGACTGCAGGTCGACCTTGAAGCCGGCCTTCTCGAGTTGCGGCTTGGCCACGGTGGCGAGGTTGTTGTGACCGGCGATGTCGGTCTGGTGCATCAGCACGATCGGCGTGCCGTCGTAGCCGGCTTCGGTCAGGAGCTGCCTGGCCTTGACGGCGTTGCCCGAGAGCTTGTCTTCCCAGCCCCGCGTCGTCTCCAGCGGCGAGCCGCAGGGGAACAGCGACTTGCACTCCTTGTAGAACTCGGGATTGCCGACATTGGCGTCGAGGAAATCCTTCTGGTTCAGCGCATAGAGCACGGCCTGGCGGATCTTGGCGTTGTCGAACGGCTTGTGCAGCACGTTGAAGCGCATCGCATACTGGCGGCCGGCCTGGTTCACGACCTGGATCTTAATGCCCTTCTCCTTCTGGATCAGCGGCAGCAGGTCGGGCGGCACGATCTCGATGAGATCGACCTCGTCGTTCAGCAGCGCGTTGACCTGTGTCTGCGTGTCGGGGATCCAGACCCATTCGACACGATCGACCTTCGCCACCTTGCCACCCGCGAGGCCGGCCGACGGCTCGGCGCGCGGCTTGTAGTTGGCGTTCTTGAGATAGACCGCCTTCTCGCCGGGCTTCCACTCGTCCTTCTTGAAGATGAACGGGCCCGACCCGGTGGTGTCGGTGATCTGCGTGTTGGGATCGGTGTCGGCGACGCGCTTGGGCATCATGAACGGCACGTTGGAGCCGGGCTTGCCCAGCGTGTTGAGCACGAGCCCGTACGGCTCCTTCAGCACCATCCTGATCGTCTTGTCGTCGGGCGCCGACAGCTCCGTCACGTAGGACATCAGCTTCTGGCCCATCGCGTCCTTGGCGCCCCAGCGCTTGAGCGAGGCGACGCAGTCGGCCGCGGTCACCGGCGCGCCGTCATGCCAGGCCAGTCCGTCGCGCAGGGTGAACGTCCAGGTGAGCTTGTCGGCCGAGGTGTCCCACTTCTCCACCATCTGCGGCTTGACCTGCAGCTTGTCGTCGAGCGCAAACAGCGTGTCGTAGATGAGATAGCCGTGGTGCTGGGTGATCAGCGCCGTGGTCCAGATCGGATCGATGATCTTGAGGTCGGAATGAAGCGCGAGCTTGAGCGCAGGCTGTTGCGCGAAGGCAGGGGCGGCAAACGGAACCACCGCAGCCGCGGCAAGCGCGCAGATGAAACGACGACCGAACTTCAGCATGAAAACTCCTCAACTCCTGCCCGTCCCCGGCGGATGCGAGAATAGGGCCCTCGCCGCGTTCGCGCGAGCCGCCAGACGCTCGATTTCCCCGAAAGAACGATCAGTCGCCCTGCGCGATATCCAGAAGCGCCTGCCACTCCACGAACTTCACCCGTGGCCGTCCCTGGGCAGCGCCGGCCGCGACCTCGGCCTTGTCGATGCGGCGCCAGCCCTCGGCATCGACGCAGAGCGGCAGGATGTCGGGGCCGCTCTTGGGATCGCGGTCATCGAGGAAGTCGATCACTTCCTTGGCGACGGCATGGCTGTCGGCGCGATTGGTCGGGATGGTGCCGCTGGGACCGCGGCGCGCCCAGCCGACCGGGAACACGCCCTCGGCCTGGGGGAACGGCTCGCCGGTGTAGCCGATGCAGGTGACGACGAGGTCGGCGGCAAGGGCTCCCGTCGAGAGTTCGAGCGTGCCCGGGCGGATCGCCGTCGGCACGGAATGGAAGCGGAAATGTACTGTCACCGGCTTCTCGCCCGGCGTCTGCGCAGCGAAGCGCTTCAGGGTCTCGATGTTCTTGGCCTTGCGCAGCCGCTCCGGCGTCGGGTCGCTGGCCGGCGCCTCGGCCTGCAGCACGCTCGCATCGGCGACCGCGACGGCCCGCGCCAGCCGGCCCATCTCGGCCAGCTCGTTGGTGGTGAAGGAGGCCTCCCCGGCGCCACGGCGGCCGATCACATGGATGTCGGTGAGGGGCGCCGCGGCGATCGCCGCGCCCGCCTCGGGCAGGATGTCGGACTTGGCCATCTCCTCGGGGTTCTTGGCCAGCAGCCGCGCCACGTCGAGCGCCACGTTGCCGTTGCCGATCACCGCCACGGATTTCACGCCCGAGAGATCGGGACCACCCCGGAAATCGGGATGGCCGTTCAGCCAGGCGACGAAGCGCCACGAGCCCCAGACATGCGGCAGATCCTCGCCGGGAATGCCGAGCTTGCGGTCGACCACCATGCCGGTGGCGACGACCACCGCGTCGTAGGACTGGATGATCTCGTCCCAGGACAGGTCCCGCCCGATCTCGATGTTGCCCGCGAAGCGCAGGTCGGGCTGGG
>JBILYJ010000653.1:0-2676 GCA_044377795.1 Reyranella sp.
GATCCTCGCGTCGCTGCGCCTGAATACGAAGCTGCGGTCGTCCGGCTTTCCATAGCGCTGGTGCGGGGTGCCGTCCGGGTTCTGCACGGCGCTGTGCGCGCCCATGTCAATTCGCTTCCAACCGTGACCCCCTTTTCGCGTCCAATCGTGACCCCTCTGGGAGGTCAGGAATGGGCTTATCCCCGTAGTGCATAGGAGGGGCCCACGCGCGTCGCGGGAGCGCCTCACGCACGCGGACGCGAGGCGCGTGGGAGGTTCCTGTGCACCCACGTGGGGTAAGCCCGGGTGGGGGTCTGGGGGAGGGTTTTCTCAGCTGCGGTTTTTAAAGCGCCAGCTGGTGTTGCCGGTCTCGATGATGTCGCAGTGATGGGTCAGGCGATCGAGCATGGCGGTGGTCATCTTGGCGTCGCCGAACACCTGCGGCCAATCGGCGAAGGCGAGGTTGGTGGTGATCAGCAGCGATGTGTTTTCGTAGAGCTTGCTGATCAGATGGAACAGCAGCTGTCCGCCGGATTGGCTGAACGGGAGATAACCGAGTTCGTCGATGACGATGAGATCGTGGCGCAGCAGTTTCTCGGCCAGCCTGCCGCTCTTGCCCGCGGCCTTCTCCTGCTCGAGCTGGTTGACCAGATCGACGAGGTTGAAGAACCGTCCCCTGGCGCGGGCACGTATCACGGCAGAAGCGACGGCAATGCAGAGATGGGTTTTGCCGGTCCCGGTGCCGCCGATGAAGATGGCGTTGCGCTTGGCGTCGAGGAACGTGCCGGTCGCCAACTCACGAACCTGCCCCTGATCCAGCGGCGTGTCGTCGAAGACGAAGCTGTCGAGATCCTTCAACACCGGGAACCTGGCGCCGCTAATCCGGTAGCTGATCGACCGGGCCTGACGATGGGTGTGCTCGGCACGGATCAGGCTGGCGATCAGCGGATAGATCTCATCCCGCCGGGTCAGGCCCTTGCCGGCGATCTCGTCGAAGCTGGCGCGCATGCCATAGAGCTTGAGCTCGCTCATCGCGTCCAGAATCTCGTGGCGTTCCATTAGGCGACCTTCCTGAGGCTGTCGTAGCGGCCACAATCGGCCACCGGTTCGATCTTGAGCCGCAGGGCATGCGGCGTGGTGATGCTGGGCACCGGCGGAGGCTGTCGTTGCCGGGCAAGCACGGTGAGGATCACGTCGCCGTTGGCGATGCCCGCCGATAACGCTTCCGCACAGGCGGCCTCGACGGCATCGAGCCCGTGGTCGAGAACACCGCCCAGCACCTTGACGAACTGCCGGTCGGCGTCGGGATGATGCTTGAGCCGCTGGCGCACCTGAGCCAGGGCGGGCGGCAGACCCCAGTCCTTGAACGGCGCTCCATTGCGCAAGGCCCCGGGTTTCTTCAGTAAAACCGGGAGGTAATGCCACGGATCGTAAATCACCTGGTCGCGCTTGAAGCTGCGGAGATGATTGGCCACCACCACTTCGTCGAGCAGCACGACCAGCCGTTCAGCGTAGGAACGTACCAGCACCATCCGACCGGCGGCGCGGGCATCGACGCTGTAGCGATTATGATCCGCCGTGATCAGGCAGGTAGTCGTCGCCCGCACCGCCTTCTCGACAAAGCCGTCGAACGGCGCCCGCCGTTCCATCAAGCTCGGGCGCTCTTCCTCGAAGACCTCCCAGATCGTCCGGTCCTTGAACTCCGGATGTTTTGTCCGCTTGGCATAGGCGACGCATTGGTCTTCCAGCCAGCCATTCAGCTCGTCCAGGCTGCTGACCCGCGGCTTGGGTCGGAACAGCTGATCGCGCAGGTTGCCGACCTGGTTCTCGACCTGACCCTTCTCCCAACCCGAGGCCGGGCTACAGGCCACCGGCTCGATCAGATGGTGCGAGCACATCTGCAGGAACCGCCGATTGTACTGACGCGCCTTGCCGATGAAGATCGCCTCGACCGCCGTCTTCATGTTGTCGTAGATGCCGCGTCGGCAGGCCCCGCCATAAAATGCGAAGGCCCTGTCGTGGGCATCGAACACCAGTTCCTGCGTCTCCCGGAAGTAGGTCCGCACAAATGGCATCCGGCTGTGCGACAGCTTCATGTGCGCCGCCTTGATCATCAGCGGCAAGCCTTGCAGCGTGATCGTCTCATGGCTCCAGTCGAACTGATAGGCTTCGCCCGGCGCAAAGCTCATCGGCACAAACGCCTGTGCCGGAACCCGCGCTCGTTCCTCCCGCCATTCCTTCACGAACCGATGAACGCTGTCGTGCGCACCGTCATAGCCGCGACCGCGCAACTCCTCGAACAGCCGCTGCGTCGATCGCCGCTCCCGCTTCGGCAGCTTCGATTCCGACTCCACGATCTCCGTCAGCGGTCCGATCCACTCGCCAAGCTTTGGCGACGGCTGAACCTCTCGTGCGTACTTGAACGTGGTCCTGCCCGAGCGCACCACCTTGCGCACCGTCGTGCGTGACACCCGCAAATCCCGCGAGATCTCCTTGATTGCCCGGCGATGCTCGAAAAACGCCCGCCGTATCTGCCCAATAAGCTCCACGCCAATCACCCCCGCCAGCCCTTCCCAGAGCCCGCAAAGGCTCAAAAGGAAGCGACACTGGCACAGCCACCAGGGGGGTCAGAATTGGACGCGAAAACCACCCCTCAGGGGGTCACTATTGCGCGCGATTTCACAGGCTACCGAAGGC
>JBILYJ010000219.1:0-7972 GCA_044377795.1 Reyranella sp.
CGGCCGGCTCTCTCACCGTGATGTCCGGCGTGTCGGGCGCCGGCAAGAGCACGATCCTCGACCTGCTGGGCGGCCTGCTCACGCCGCAGTCGGGCCGCATCCTGATCGACGGGCGCGAACTCACGCCCACTCTCGCCCCGGCGTGGCGGCGCTCGGTCGGCACGATGGCGCAGGAGGCCTTCCTCTTCCACGCCTCGATCCGCGCCAATCTCGCCTGGGCCCGACCCGACGCCCCGGACGAGGCGATGCAGGAGGCGCTGCGGCTGGCCGGCCTGGGCGATTTCGTCGCCGCGCTGCCTCAGGGTCTCGATACGGTCGTCGGCGATCGCGGCGCCAGCCTGTCGGGCGGCGAGCGTCAGAGACTGGCGCTGGCGCGCCTGCTGCTGCGTGCGCCACGCCTGATCCTGCTCGACGAACCGGCCAGCGCGCTCGATGCCCCCAACGAGGAGCGCATCCTGGAGACCATCGCCGGGTTGAAGGGGCGGGCGACGATCCTGCTCGTCACCCACCGTCCCGCCGTCATCACGGCAGCCGACCGTCACGTCGTGCTGGTCGAGGGCAGGCTGGTGTGAACGCGGCTGCGCTGCGCCTGCTGACCTTCGGATCGCTCGGCTACGCAGGCAGCCTCGCCAGGAACGTCGTGAAAGGTGCGCTCGGACGGCCATCGCACTTCACCGCCGATGACATCCTGTTCCGGCAATATGTGCGGCAGCTCAGCGGGCGCGGAAGGATCGACAGGATCACCTGCATTGCCTCGGCGCACGAGGGCGCCGGTTCCCAGTCGCTGATGACGATGAGAGCCATCGAGTTCGCGCGCGCCCAGGGCCTGACCTACGTCCACACGCCGTTCAGCGAGATCCATCACGCCGATCGCCCGATGCAGGAATGGGCGACAGCCTGGGAATCGCATTTCAATCTCGGTGCGGACGAGGCCACCGTTGGCGACGTCGGCACGCACGACGCCGTCAATTTCGCCTTCACCTTCCCCATGTTGCGCGCGCTGTTCGGAGTCGAGGACGAAGATCTTCCGTTCGACGAATCGCTCGTTCGCGATTTCCGGCGCAAATACCATTTGAACAAGGCGCCCCGCCCGAACGCGGCGCCGAGCATCTGCATCCACATCCGGCGGCGCAACCGGCACGACTTCCATTCGGAGGACGCCACCGACATGGCCTGTCTGGCGCGGGTCGTGCCGCAGGTCCGCTCGATCCTCCGTGATCTTGGTGTCGATCACACGCTGCGCGTCTTCTCCCAGGGAGACCCCGCCGACTTCTCGTCGCTCGACATTCCCGAGAGCCAGTTGTTCCTCGATGCCGATCCACTCTGGAGCATGCGGGAGATGATCGAGGCCGATCTTCTGGTCACGACACGGGGCACGTTCAGTCACGTGACCGGCCTGCTGTGCGACGGCATCGTCCTGGCCGACGGCCTGTTCCCGTCGCAAAGGGGCTGGCTGACCTACGATGCCGGCGGAGGGTTCGACACCGCGGCGCTGGCGTCCGAAGTCTCGGCGAAGATGCGCTCGGCCAGCGGCAGGTAGCGCAGCAGCAGCGGCTCGAATTTGGTGTACTCGCGCAGCGCCTTCGTGATCGCAGACAGCCGCAGCCGGAAGGACGGCAGCGGCGCTCGCGGGTCGATGAGCGGCCCTTCAAATTTCGACGGCCTGACGCCCCTCGACCGGAATTCGAGAGCCAGGCTGAAACGGGGCTTGGCGCCGCCGGCATTGGCGCCGCCCCAATGGAGGATGTTGCCGACCCCCGCCGATCATCGCGCCGGCTGCGGCCGGCAGGGCAATCACGTCCTGAAGAGCCGCGCGAACGACGCGTGGCGACAGCGGCATCCCGGTATCGATGGCGTCGGAAATCTCGCGCGAGATGCCGGCCGGAAGCAGGAACATGCAGCCATTCTTGACCGTGGCATCGGACAGCGGGATCCACGCCGAGACTTCCAGCGACCGGGAGAGACCCTCGATCGGAACGCCGGAAAAATCGATTCGAATCATGTGCGTCGTCTATAATTCCAGCCGGGCTTTTATGGTATCGCGTCGGGGCCAAGGCTGCCGCAACAATCGAGCAGGCCAAGACATTCTGCTATGAGCATGCAAGGTGTCCGCCCCGGGCCGCCAGCAGGAGTGCATGTGAACGCCCGTCATCGCTACCTAGTCTATGGCCTCGTGATCGAGAGCGAGTTGCCGCTCACATCGGTGCACGAAGCGGCGGGCAGCGACGGCTGCGCCGACATCACGCTCCTCGCCGGATCGCCGGACTATTTCCGGACCATCCTCCCCGGCGGCACCCGCGATCCCGAGGACTGGATCGAACACGTCGTTCTCGACGGCGGCGGCGTCTACATGAAATCCAGCGAAGTTTTCGAGGCTACGATCTCGGCGAACGGCCGCACCGCCATCTGCCGCATGCTGGGCGACGTCGAGCAGAGGGCCTTCGAAGCCAACCTGCTGAACTTCGTCGTCAGTGCGTCGCTGACCATGCAGGGCGAGGAGACTCTTCATGCGACCGTGCTCGAGATGGAGGGGCGTGCGGTCGGACTGCTCGGCCAAAGCGGGGCCGGCAAGTCGACGCTCGCGGCCTACCTGATCAGCTGCGGCGCCGACCTGATCACCGACGACATGCTGCGCGTGAGCTTCGCCGGCAACACGATCCTCGCCTATCCCGGCCCCTATCGGCTGAAGCTACTCGACCAGCCCGCCATCGGCTTCCTGCCGGATGCCGTCGCCGACGGGCATTTCAACGCGCTGAGCGGGAAGATCATGGTCCGGCCGCGCCGCGAGCTGCGCCGCCACCGCGCGCCGTCGCGGCTTGCCGCGCTGTTCCATCTCGGCGACCCCGATGACGACACGATCACGGAGGTCTCGAGCGCCCGCCTGAACGGCCTGGAACTCGCGCGGACCGTGATGTCGTCGGCGATGGACACGCGGTACGCAGACAGCAGCCGCATGGAGCACCAGATGCGTTTCGTCGCCCGCGTGGCGGATCTGCTGCCAGTCCATGCACTGCGCTATCCGCGCACCGTCGCGGCGCTCGACGGCGTCGCCCGCGAAATCCGCCGGATCGTCGGACCGTGAAGCGGCTGGCCACCTTCCTTGCCTTGCCGCCAAGCGACCGCCTGCTGCTGGTCAGGGCCGCCGCGACGCTGGTCGCCGTGCGCTGCGCCTTGCACCTCGCGTCGATCGAGAGACTGCGCACCTGGGCCGGCCATCTCCGCGAAGGCAATCGGCCTGCCGACCGCATCATCTGGTCGGTCCGGACCGCCGCCCGACGCGTCCCCGGCGCCACATGCCTTTCCTCGGCCCTCGCGCTCCAACGCCTGCTGTCATCGGCCGGTCACCCGTCGCAGGTCCACATCGGAGTAGCCCGCGACGCCTCGGGCTTCATGGCCCACGCCTGGCTCGTCCACGACGGGATCGTGGTGATCGGCGAAGAAGAGCACGAACGCTACGCCCACCTCACGTCATGGGACGCACGCAAGACGTTGGGCACGTCGGTCTAGTGTTCGCGGCGCTCCTCAACATCAGGGACGAGCCGATCGGCCTGCGGCAGTTGCCGCCCGGCTTCGAAATCGTCGGCCGGGCCCGACGCGCGGCCTTCAGCGCCGGGCCGGACAGCATGTCGGCCTCACTGGCCGGCCGCTACTGGATTGTGGGCCGCTTCCGCCTCGACGCACGGGACGAACTCCGCGCCCGGCTCGGCCCGCCCGCCGCTTCGGCGTCGGATGCGATGCTGTGCCTGCTGGCCTACGCGAAATGGGGTGAGTCCTTCACGGACTTGCTGGCAGGCGACTTCGCCTTCGTCCTGTGGGACGACGGTGCGCAGTGCCTGCTCGGCGTGCGCGACCAGATGGGCGTGCACGCGCTCTTCCATTCAAGGACCGCGGATGCCTGGCTCGTCGGCGATTCGCTCGACTGGCTGGCCGGGCAGGTAGCGACCAGCGACGCGCTCGACGACTACTGGATCGCCGACTTCCTGGTCCTCGGCGTGACGCGCGAATTCGAGCGCACCGTCTATCGCGACATCAAGCGGCTCGCGCCGGCGCATCTGATGAAGCTCGGCGAGGGTGGTCTCTCGCTGCGCCGCTACTGGCGACTCGACATTCCCGAGCCGGTCCACCTGCACGGGGCCGAGGCCTATTGCGAGCGTTTTCGCGAGTTGCTGTCGCGGGCGGTGGCGGACCGGCTGCCCGCCGGCAGGGTGGGCATCGCGATGAGCGGCGGTCTCGACTCGACGACCCTGGCGGCGACCGCCGTCGAAGTGACCGGCGACCCGTCACGGATCGTCGCGGAGTGCGAGCACTACGAACGGCTGATGCACATAAGGGAGGATCACTACGCCTCTCTCGCGGCACGCCATATCGGAATCGAGCTGCGCATCCGGCCGGCCGACGACATCGCCTACGACCCGCATTGGCGCGCGCGGGAGCTACGGTCCTCCGAACCCATGACGGCGCAGATTAACGCCCACAACATGCAGCGGGTCGCGCGCGAGATGGGTGCGGCCGCCGCCGTCTGGCTGGACGGAGAAGGTCCGGACAACGCGCTCATCCTCGAGCGGGACGCCTATCTCGGATGGCTGCGTCGGCAGCGGTCCTGGCGACGCCTGGCGCAGGCATTGATCGGGTACAGCGCGGCCAAGGGCCTCGCCGGCTGGGCGCAGACGATCGGCCGCCATACCAGACTGCAGCGGAAAGCCGAGTTGGAGCCGTTCGACACGCTGCCGCGCTGGCTCCGGCGCGACTTCGCCGAGCGGCTGGCCCTGCCGCAACGGCAGGAATCTCTCGGCTCGGGGGGTGACACGTCGCACCCCTGGCATCCGGCCTCGATCGACTCCTTCACCAGCCCGATCTGGCAAAGCTACTTCGACGTGCGTGCCTTCGAAGGAGCGCTTGGCGGTTTCGAATGGCGCTATCCCTATCTCGACCTCCGGGTCCTCGAATTCATGTTGTCGGTTCCGCCGGTCCCGTGGGGGTGGAAGAAGCGGCTGATCCGCGAGGCCATGCGCGGCCGGCTGCCCCCGGAAGTGCTGGCCCGCCGGAAGACCCCGCTCGATTGCTATCCGGAAGTGGCGACGATCCGGGAGGTCGGCCTGCCGGTCCTGCCGGAGGGGCACCGGATCGCCTGCTACGTCGACCCGCGATTGCTGCCCGATCGCGGCGCCTCCGATCCCGATCTGGCGACGTCGCTCAACGCCCATGCGCTGGACCACTGGCTCGCGCGCAAACGCCGATGACGCGCCAAATTCAACGCATTATCGCATTTGCTCCGCAAGAAATCTGTGGTTACGCTTTAACTTGGTATCCTTGGGTCCATTGGCATGAACGGGTCTTCCCTGCTCTACAAGAAATCGGCGCGGCAGGTTTCCTGCAAGATCAACGACGAAGTCGCGATTCTGGACCTGGATCGGGCGATCTACTTTGGCCTCCAGGGCGTAGGCGTCCATATCTGGGATTCGCTCGAGCAGCCCCGGTCCGTGGATGATCTTTGTGCTTCGGTGATGGCTGAATTCGAGGTATCGGAAGCAGCTTGCCACGCGGATGTCGCGCAAATACTTGGAAGACTCGAGGCCGAAGGCCTCATTGAAGCGACCCAATAGAAGAGCCTGGTTGGGGTGAAAGGCTGAGCCATGACGGACGAATCGATCCAGACGGGCGAAGAGGCCGCGGCGGGATGAATGGCCTGTCCCTGGCCTCCAGTTCCTGAACCGCCTGCCTCGACGGCGTGAGCGCCGGTGTCGAGGTGACGCCGGAGTTTCAGTTCCTTTGTCTTGCAGCACGTCCGCAGCCCGATCAGACGCGCCTGAGGGAACTGCTGCGCAAGGGCATCGATCATCGGGCCCTGATATGCCTCGCCGCGGGCCACGGGGTTCGGCCATCCCTCCTGGACTGCCTGGGCGAACTCTCCTGGGAGACCGTGCCGGATGACGTAAAGGCCGATCTCGACCGCTTTCGCCAGAGCCACCTGCTGAAATCCCTGAATTTGGCCGGCGAACTGCACCGTCTGGCAGCTTCGCTGTCCGACCGCTCGATCCCCTTCGTCGCCTTCAAGGGGCCGACCCTGGCCCTCGCCCTCTATGGCGGCCTCGCCGGACGCGAATACAACGATGTCGACGTGATCGTGCCGGAGCGACGGATCGACGACGCCGAGGACGTGATCGGGGCGATGGGCTACGCGAGCCCCCAGGGCGACAGGACGTTCCGGCGCGCCTTCCTCGCCGCTCAACGGCAGTATGCCTTCAGCCGGGCCGACGATGGTGCCGCCATCGACCTGCATTGGGGGTTCAGCGGCACACATGTTCCCTTCCCGATCGCGCCGGACGAGATCTGGCAGGATGCGCCCCTGCTTTCCGTGGGCGGCCGCGACGTGCCGGTCCTGTCCGCCCCGAACCTTGCGCTGCTGCTGGCCGGGCATGGCACGAAGGAGAGCTGGGCCATGCTGAAGTGGGTGAGCGATTTCGCCCGCCTGATCGACCGCCATCGCACCATCGACTGGGAAGCGCTGCATGCGCGGGCACAGGCCCGGGGCTGTGGCGGCGCGGTCCTGCTGGGCTGCGCATTGGCAAAGGAGCTGTTGGATTTCGCCGTTCCGCAGGCGCTTGCATCCCGCATCGCCGGCAGCGACCGCGTGCGGAAACGGACCGCCGCGATAGCCGCGACGATGCGGCGAGGCCTGCCGCCACCGGCCCAGGTCGAGCATTTCGCCGATCTTCTCCTGTGCGACCGGCCGATCGACCGGCTCAGGGGAGCCCTCAAACTCGCTTTCACCCCGACGGCGGGCGACTACGAGGCGATGAGACTCCCGCCCGCCCTCTGGAGCGCCTACTATGCGAGCCGCCCCTGCCGGCTCGCCTTCAGAACCGCCGCCCGCCGTGCCTGACGTCCCGCCGGACGGCCTCTGTAATGCCGCCATAATCAGGAGCCGTTAAGGGTTCGGTCCGGAAATTGCGGAAACGCGGTTGCCGCCACCCGGACGGCACGCCAGAAATCGCCGCCGCAACGAGGCGGCGCAAACAGGAGACTGCGCGATCAGTACACAGTCCATGCCCCGCCCCCGCCCTCCCTTCGAACGGATCGCACTCCTGCTGCAGGGCGGCGGCGCCCTCGGCTCCTACCAGGCCGGCGTCTACCAGGCGCTGGCCGAGGCCAACCTGCATCCCGACTGGGTCGCCGGAATCTCGATCGGCGCGATCAATTCCGCGCTTATCGCGGGCAATCCGCCGGAGCAGCGTGTCGAGAAGCTGCGGACCTTCTGGGAGACCATCACCCGGTCGCCGTTGGGCGTGCCGATGATGAAGGGCTTCGACTTCGGCAGCGACATGGAACGCCAGTTCGTGAACCAGCTCGGCTCGTTCGCAACGCTGATGTTCGGCGCGCCCGAGTTCTTCAAGCCGCGTATCCCGCCGCCGATCTTCACGCCCGCCGGCAACCCGGGCAACCTCGCCTATTACGACGTCGCGCCGCTCAAGGCCTTGCTTGAGCGGCTGGTCGATTTCGACCGCATCAACGCCAAGGAAATGCGCTTCAGCGTCGGCGCCACCAACGTCAAGACCGGCAACTTCATCTACTTCGACAACGACACCCATACGATCGGGCCGCAGCACGTCATCGCCAGCGGCTCGCTGCCGCCGGGCTTTCCCGCGGCCGAAGTGGACGGCGAGTTCTACTGGGACGGCGGCGTCGTCTCGAACACCCCGCTGCAATGGGTGCTCGACGCCTATCCGCGCGCCGACACGCTCGCCTTCCAGATCGACCTGTGGAGCGCGCGCGGAGACCTGCCGCGCGACATGATCGAGGTCGACACCCGGATGAAGGACATCCGCTACTCGAGTCGCACGCGCGCCGGCACCGACCAGTTCCGCCAGATGCAGGCGCTGCGCCGGGCCACCGCCAAGGTACTGGCCGACATGCCGCCGGAGCTGCGGCAGACTCCCGAGGCCGAACTCCTGGCACGGGAGGGCGACACCAA
>JBILYJ010000654.1:0-2666 GCA_044377795.1 Reyranella sp.
ATGCCTGCTGCAAGGCTTGGACTGACCTTCTCGCCACACCGCAAAGGATCGCATCCATCACAAGCCGGCGATGGGCTGAACTGTCATGAGTTCTGTCGCTTGGTATTAGCCGTCGATCTCGCCCGACAGGTCCCGCCAATTCGGATTGGAACGGTTGATCAACGCTATCTTCTTGCCGCGATTCCAGTTCTTCAACTGCTTCTCGCGCGCGATGGCATCGGGCGCTGTTTCATGGGGCTCGACGAAAATGAGCCGGTCGATCTTGTACTTGGCAGTATGGATTACGCGGCCGAGTCGATGTTCTTCGAGACGTCTTGGCAGGTTGGTCGTGACGCCAATGTAGAGCGCGCGCCCGGTGGCACTCGCCAGTATGTAGACCACGGGCTGCCGCATAAAAGGTCCCTCGACTTCGCTTCGCTCCGCTCGGGACGACGGGAAGCAATATCGCGTCTTCGTCTCCGTCGTCTCGACCGGAGCGCGCAGCGCGTAGCGGAGGGACCTCTTTTACTGCCCGTACCTGTTGGCGTTCTTCAGATACTCGAGTTCCTCCGCCGTCGTCGCGCGGCCCAGCACCTCGTTGCGGTGGGGGAAGCGGCCGAAGCGGGCGACGACGTCGCGATGGTCCAGGGCCGACCTGATGTTGTTCTCGCCGCCGATCGTCTCGAACAGGGCGCAGGCGAGCTGCTGGTCGGCGAGATGCTCGCTGTGGCCGAAGGGCATGTAGAAGAACAGCCGCATGTCGACGGGAAAGACCGAAGGATAGAATCGCGCCAGCGCGTAGCGCGCGATCTCGATGGCCCGTGCATCGCCCGCGAAGGCGCGCGCCGTCTTGCGGAAGCAGTTCCGGGTGAACTGGTCGCAGAGGAGGATGAGCGCCAGCGCGCCCTCGGGCGAATCTTTCCACGAATCGAGCTCGCCTGCGATGGCACGCTCGATCGCGGGGCCGAATCGTCCGATGGTCTCGGCGTCGAATTCCGGCGTGCTTTTCCACCAGATGTCGCGCGCCTTGCCATGATCGGGGTGACCGAGCGGCAGGAACCAGAAATCGATGATGTCGCGGATGGACGGCGCCTGTGTCATGCGGCTTAGTTAGACAGGGCACGCAGACCCCGTCGAGAGAGGAAACCGTGGGCAAGGTCAAAAACGTTTTGTTCATCATGTGCGACCAGCTGCGCGCGGACCATCTGTCCTGCGCCGGCCACCCGCACCTGAAGACGCCGGCGATCGATGCACTGGCGGCGCGCGGCGTGCGCTTCCCGCGCGCCTATGTGCAGTCCGGCGTCTGCGGCCCCAGCCGCATGAGCTTCTATACCGGCCGCTACGTGTCGAGCCACGGCGCCACCTGGAACCGCGTCCCGCTCTCCTTGCGCGAGAAGACCCTCGGCGAGTTCCTGTCGGCCGCCGGAATCAGGGTGGCTCTGGCCGGCAAGACCCATGTCCTGCCGGATCTCGAAGCATTGGAGCGCTTCGGCATCGAGGGCGGCTCGGCCCTGGAAGCACTGATGCGCGCCGGCCGCTTCGAGGAACTCGATCGCTACGACGGACACTCGCCGCCGGGCGCGGAGAGCGGCTATGCCGATTATCTCCGGCGGCACGGTTACGTCTCAGACGATCCCTGGAACGACTTCGTGATCGCCGCCGACGGGCCCGGCGGCGAGAAGGCCTCGGGCTGGCACATGCGCAACGTCCACCTGCCGGCGCGCGTGAAGGAGGAGCATTCCGAGACCGCCTACATGACGCGCGAGGCGATGCGCTTCATCGACGAGATGGGCGACAAGCCGTGGTGCCTGCATCTCAGCTACGTGAAGCCGCACTGGCCCTACATGGCGCCGGCGCCCTATCACGCCATGTACGGCGCCGCCGACATGCTGCCGCTGAACCGCGACGAGCAGGAGAGGGCGAACGAGCATCCCGTGCTGGCCGCCTATCGCGAGATGGAGGAGTCGGTTTCCTTCAGCCGGCCCGAGGCGCCGGGCATCGTGCGGCCGGCCTATATGGGCCTGATCCGCCAGCTCGACGACTGGCTCGGTCGCCTGTTCGCCCACATGGAACGTGCCGGCCGGCTCGACGATACCCTGATCATCTTCACCGCCGACCATGGCGACTTCCTGGGCGACCATTGGCTGGGCGAGAAGGAGATGTTCTACGAGGAGGCGCAGCGCGTGCCCTTCATCGTGGTCGATCCCGATCCCGAGGCCGACCTGACGCGAGGCACGGTCGACGAGCGCTTCGTCGAGGCGATCGACGTCGTGCCCACCATTCTCGAAACCTTGGGCCTGCCGCCGCAGGATCATCTGCTGGAAGGGCGTTCGCTGCTGCCGCTGCTGCGCAGGATCCATCTCGACACCTGGCGCGACGCGGTCTTCTCGGAACTCGACTATTCCTTCCGCGAGGCGCGCACGATCCTCGGCCGCAAGCCCGACGAATGCCGCGCGATCATGGTGCGCACCGACCGCTGGAAGTACGTGTGGTGGCAGGGCTACCGGCCCATGCTGTTCGATCTTGCGAACGATCCCAAGGAGCGGCGCGATCTCGGCGGTGACCTGACCTACGCACCGATCTTCCGAGAGATGGAGGAGCGGCTGAACGCCTGGGCGAAGGCCCGCAAGAGCCGCGTCACGGTCGACGACGCCTATGTTGCGGCGCGCACGGCAAAGCATCGCCAG
>JBILYJ010000147.1:0-10321 GCA_044377795.1 Reyranella sp.
AGTTCGGCCACGATCGGCGCCATGGGCTCCCGCGCGGCCCGAGATCCGCATCTGACAAAACCGGCCGCCGCCGGCGCGATGATGTCCTCCGTCGCTACGGTCGTGCAGCTCGGCATCCTGATTGCCGTCACCGATCTCGCGGCTTTCCGGGCCCTCCTGATGCCGCTGCTTTTTTCGGGTGCCGCCGCAATCGTCTATGGCGGTGCCTTCACCCTGTGGGCGCTGCAGGCCGACAGCGGCAAGGTCGAGGAGACGCAAGGCAGCGCCTTCAGCCTGCGCACGGCGCTGATCTTCGCCGCCATTCTGGCGGGTGTCCTGCTGCTCGCCGCAGCGCTGCAGAACTGGTTCGGGGAAGCCGGCGTCATCTTCGCAGCCGGCGCGGCGGGCTTTGCCGACACACATGCGCCCGCCATCTCCGTCGCGTCGCTCGTTGCCGACGGAAAGCTGGCGCCGCAGGCGGCCGTGATCCCGATCCTCGCCGCCTTCTCGACCAATACGATCACCAAGATGGTGTTCGCCTTCACCACCGGCGGTTCACGCTTCGCACTCTATGTCGTTCCGGGTCAGATCCTGATGCTGGTGGCGGCGTGGGCCGCCGTGCTCGTCGTTTGAGCGGAATAACCGTCGGAAGCAGCCATATGAGATCCCTCGTCCTTCTCCCCGGCTTCCTGTGCGACGCTGATCTGTGGACCGACATGATCCCGGATCTCGAAGCCCTGGGTGCGCTCCATTTCGGCAACGTCTACGAGGACGATTCGCTCGAAGGCATGGCCACGCGCATTCTGGCCGAAGCGCCGGAACGCTTCGTGCTGGTCGGCTTCTCGATGGGCGGGTTCGTGGCGCGCGTGCTCACGCTGATGGCGCCGGCGCGCGTGGCCGGCGTGGCCTTCGTCGCCTCCTCCGCGCGCGGCTATTCCGACGAGGAACGGACGCGCAGGATTTCAGGCTTTCGGCCGGGCGACCGGCCGCCGCGTGCCGCCGGCGCCGCCTCCAACGCGATGGGACTGCATCCTGACCGTGATACCGATCCGGTGCTGCTCGACCGCCTGCGCGGCATGCAGCGGCGGCTGGGACCCGATGTCCGCAAGCGCCAGGCCGCGCTGGTCCGTCGCGACGGTTATGCCGATCTCGAACGCATCGCCTGCCCGTCCCTGGTCGTGGCCTGCCGCCAGGACCGGCTGCGCACGCTGGCCGAGACCGAACGCATGGCGCAGGCGCTGCCGCAGTCCAGTTTCAAGATCCTCGAGGATTGCGGCCACATGGCGCCGCTCGAGAAGCCGCGCGAGCTTTCGGCGCTGCTGGCTGCGTGGATCGAACGAGCTAGCCTTTAACGCGGCGGCGGCTCCAGCGTGACAGGCGAACGGCAGCGCCGAAGATCAGCGCCACCGCAAAAGAAACGGCTGCGGGCAGCCACAGATCGACGAATGACACGATGCGGGCGCGGCCTGGCTGGCTGCGGTCATAGACGACGTTCACCACCTCGCCGGCCTTGAACGAGGTGCCGCTGCCGCCGCGGCCATGGAACTCGACCTCGCGACCCTCCGGCGTGGTGAAGCGCACGATGGGCGCCAGGGAAACGCGCTCGACGTCGCGACGCACCTCGCGACCGTCCGGGGTCATCACCTCTTCCGTGACGATCGAGCGGCTCTCGCGGATCTCCGTCACCGTGCCACGGGCCCGGCCCCCGCTCGCATAGAGGTCGACGGCGCTCCACAGGACGAAGATGCCGATCAACAACGCCGACAGCGAGATCAAGGAGAAGGCCCGCTCGCCCACCAGCGCGAGGTCGGCGTCGTGCGACAGCGCCCAGGCGATCGAGCCGAACATCAGCCAGAAGCCGCCGAACCCCGTGACGATGATCGGCACCAGCCAGAGCCGCTCGAACGTGTCGAGACGGAAATCCCGCGGGCTTTCGGGAAGGTAGAGAACGGCGACGGCGTCGCCCACGGAGAAATCCGGCGCACCGGAACCGAGGTCCTTCACCTCGACGGTCTCGCCCTGCGGCAGCCGGAAGCGCACCACCGGCGCATACATGTCGCCGTCGCGCACGATCTCGGTGACCACGCCATCGGCCCGCTCGCCGTAGAGCACGTGGCGTAGATTGCCCAGCCCCATCGACACGCCGCCGGCCGCAATCAGCCCGCCGATGCCGAGGATCAGCCAGGCGATCCGGCGCCAACTCGTGTCGATGGCCATCGACTATTCGAGCTTCAGGTTTGCCTTGCGGATGACGGGGATCCACGTGTCGGCCTGGGTCCGCATGATCTCGAAGAACGCTTCGGGCGTGGTGAAGCGCGCTTCGGTGCCGAGTTCGTCGAAACGGCGGATGACGGCCGGATCCTGCAGCACGGTTTTCATCGAGGAGCTGAGCTTCGCCAGCACGGGCGCGGGCAGATTCGCGGGCGCAATCAGGCCCAGCAGATTGATCGCCTCGTACCCCGGGATCGTCTCGGCGAGCGTCGGCACGTCGGGCAGCGCCGGCGCGCGTTGCAGGGAGGTGACGGCGAGCGCCCGCAGCTTGCCGTCCTTCAGGAGTGGCAATGCCGTCGCGATCGGCTCGAACTGGAACTGGATCTGGCCCGCCATCAGGTCGACCAGCCCGGGCGCGGTGCCGCGGTAATGCACGGCCTCGAACGCCACGCCGGTGCGTTGCTCGGCCAGAAGGCCGGCGAGATGCGTGAACGAGCCGGCGCCAGCCGTCCCCATCGTCATCTTGCCGCCCTCCTTGCGGGCCCGCTCGAGGAATTCTGCCATCGTCTTTGCCGGCATCGACGGATTGACCACCAGGACCAGCGGCTGGAACGAAACGGCGGTGACGAAGGTGAAGTCCTTTTGCCAGTCGTACGGCGCGCGGCCGAACAGGGCCGGGCTGTTGGTCAGCGAGGCCGACGTCATGAGGAGCGTGTAGCCGTCGGGCGCCGAACGCGCGACGAACTCGGAGCCGATCATGGCGCCGGCGCCGGTTCTGTTCTCGACGACGACCGGCTGACCCAGTTCGAGCTGCAGCCGCGCCGCGACGATGCGGGCGGTGACGTCGACATTTCCGCCGGCTGCGAAGGGCGCGACGATCTTCACCGGTTTGGCCGGCCAGTCCTGCGCGTTGGCTGGAAGGGCCAGGAACGCGAGACCGCAAAGAACGCGCAGGAACAACGAGGCACGCATGATCAGACCTTTCGTCAGGGGTTGCGCCGGCGAAGCCGGTCGATCAGCTCAGCCAGGCGGCTGCCTTGCGGCGTGGCGGGGTCGAGCAACTTGTCGCGCGGCGTGTCGCGCGCCAGCCGGCTGATCTCCGTCAGCGCGCGGATATGCTGGCGGCGGGTCAGGCCGTATTCCGACGACCGGTGATGGAAGAAGAGACGCCTGAGCTGGCCGTGGCCGACCAGTGCATTGAGCTCGCTGGCGGTCACGTAGAGCAGGAAGCAGACGAAGATCCAGACCTGCACCGCGATGAAGCGATGCCAGGTGAAGTCGACCAGCACCATCTGATAGATCTGGCCGAGGCTGTGCGCCTCGAACGCGACATCCAGGACCTTCTCCAGGAGGCGCACGACAAGGACGACGACGGAATAGAAGACGGTCTTGTAGAGGATCGGCTGGATCAACGGCGCGCCGCGGAACTTGTCGATGATGCGGACCTTGTCCACGACCAGCACCACCTTGCCGACGATCAGCGCCGTCGTGCTGGCCACCAGGAAGCTGCTGAGATTGAACCAGTAGTTGCGGGCCAGCAGGTTGGTGGTGAAGACGATGAGGTTGAAGGCGACGAAGAAATAGAGCGTCGGCGGAAGCAGGTGGCGGAATATCGCGATCCAGCCATGGAAGAAGCGCCTCGGCAGCGAGGCGATGGCCGCCGTATTCACATCCGGCCTCCATCGACGACGAAGTTCTGGGCGGTCACCATCCGGCTGTCGTCGGCGGCGAGCCACAGGACCATGCGCGCGATGTCCGGCGGATAGAGCAGCTCCTTCAGGCACTGGGCGCCCAGTTGCGCGGCCTTGGCCTCCGGCGTCACCCAGAGATCGAGCTGGCGCTGGGTCATGATCCAGCCGGGCGTCACGGCATTGAGGCGGATACCGTCGCCCCCGAGGTCGCGTGCAAGCCCGCGCGTCATGCCGATCACCGCGGCCTTGGCTGCCTGGTAGACGGAGAGGTTGGGCGTCATCGTGTGGTAGCTCACCGAGCTGAAGTTAACGATCGAGCCGCCGCCTGCCTTCTTCATCGCCGGTGCCACCGTCTGGATGGCGAAGTAGGCGTGGCGCAGGTTGACCGCAATGCGCTCGTCCCAGAAATCCGGCGTCACCTGGGCGAGCGTGTGGCGATCGTCGCGCGCGGCATTGTTTACCAGCACGGTGATGGTCCCGAGTTTCGCCGCCACGCCTTCGATGGCCCGCTGGTAGGCCGCGACGTCACGGATGTCGCAGGGCACGAACAGCGGCACCGGATGTCGTCTGGCCTCGATTCTCTCGACCAGCGCCTTCGAGGCCGCGTCGTCGATGTCGACGAAGCCGACCTTGGCGCCCTGCTCGGCGAAATGCTCGACGATCGAGGCGCCGATGCCCGAACCACCCCCGGAAACGAAGACGGTGCGGCCCGAGAGGCTGGGATAGGAAGCGAAGGGCGGCATGACACTCCTCTAGATCTGAACCAGCCTGAAAGAGATCTCGCCGCCGAGCTTGGCGCCGGCAGCGAGCCGCGTCCGCCCGACCGCGCCATTGGCATGGCTCACCGGCTCGACACAGAAATGACGTTGGCCTTCGGGAACATAGATCACCAGATGACGAAATGCCTCCGTCGCGGAGAGCACGAGGCGGAGACCGCGTTGCGGCCAGGTAATGATGGCCTCGCCGTCCCAGCCGTCGAAGCAGTGATCGAGGCCCAGCCCGTCGAGACGGCGCGAGGCGGAGAAATCCCATTCGGGCGGCACCGGCACGCGCTGGAGCGGCAGGACCTCCGCATCGGTGTGCCACACGCCCGCGAGGCGGCAGGCGAGTTCGGTATCGGCATCCCGCACGAAGAAGGGATGCAGCCCCAGGCCCGCCGGCACGCCGCGATCCTCGAGATTCTCGAGATTCTCGAGATTCTCGACCGAGAGCCCGACAGTGAGACCCGCTTCGTGCAATTCGAAGGTCTGCCGCGCGCAATAGCGGAACGGCCAGCCGGCAACGCCCGCACCCGCTTCATGGACATAGGCCAGTTCTGCAGACCGTCGATCATGGCGCACCACGTCCCACACCTGGGCCCAGCCGTCACCGTGCATCGGATGACGCACGCCGGGCCAGTTAGCGCGCAGCTGGATGACGTCATCGCCGACCGCGAGACGGCCGTTTGCGATCCGATTGGAGAAGGGCACCAACGGATAGCAGGCCGTGTCCCTGCCCGTTCCCGAGGCGAGCGCCGCATCCGACGCGGGACGCAACAGATCGCCTGCGCCATCGAGGGCAAACCGTGCGATCGACCCGCCGGCCCCCGGCGCCAGATCGACCGAGAGACGGCCCGCCCGCAGCGACAAAAGCGTCACGCAATCCTCCGTCGCTGTGTAAACTCCCACGTTCTCAAACTGCGAGGAAACACATCGATGTCGAACATGCTGAAGAAGCGGCTGCAGGCCGGCAAGGCCTGCGTCAATGGATGGCTGGCGATCCCCGATGGCTTCGCCGCCGAGACCATGGCGCAGTGCGGCTGGGACAGCGTCACCGTCGACATGCAGCATGGCGTGCAGGACTATCTCTCGATGGTCCGCTGCTTCCAGGCGATGGACAAGCATCCGATCACGCCGCTGGTGCGCGTGCCCTGGAACGAGCCCGGCATCGTCGGCAAGGTGCTGGACGGCGGCGCCTGGGGCGTGATCTGCCCGATGGTGAATACCGCTGCCGAAGCCAAGGCGCTGGTTTCCTATGCGCTCTATCCGCCCAAGGGCAAGCGCTCGAACGGCCCGATCCGCGCCGGCGCCTATGGCGAGGCGACGCCCTACCAGGCGATGGCGAATGACGAAGTGCTGATCATCCCGATGATCGAGACGCAGGAGGCGATCGATAACATCGATGCCATCCTCGACGTGCCGGGGGTCAGCGGCATCTATATCGGACCGTCCGATCTCGGCCTGTCGCTCGGCCTGAAGCCGATGCTCGACCGCGAAGAGCCGCAGATCCTGTCGATCTACGACAAGCTGCTCGCCGCCACCAAGAAGCGCGGCCAGTTCGCCGGCCTGCACAACGGCACCGGCAGCTACGCCGCGAAGATGGTCCACAAGGGCTTCCAGCTCGTCACCATCGCCAACGACGCCGGCCTGATGGCCAAGGCGGCGCGCGAGGCGGTGGACATCACCCGCAAGGAAGGCGGCCCGACGGCGGCCAAGTAGGGCGAGCAGAGGCGTGCGCTTCGTCAACGCCACGCTGCCCGACGGCAGCCAGCGCGACATCGAGGTCGAGGGAGGGCGGATCTCCGCCCTCCTCCCGGCTTCGATGTTGGCACCGGACGCCGTCGATCTGGGCGGAACGCTGGTCCTGCCACCGCTGGTCGACGGTCACATCCATCTCGACAAGACGCTGCTCGGGCTGCGGTGGGTGCCCAATCAATCCGCGGGCAACAAAGTTTCGGACCGCATCGAGGCCGAGCGCCGCGTGCGCGCGGCGCGCACCGTGCCGGAATTCGAGACCGGCTCGAACCTGGTGCGCCAGGTGGTGGCCAGCGGCACCTTGCACATGCGTACTCATGTCGACATCGACAACCAGCTGGGACTCCGCAACCTCCACGAGGTGCTGAAGATCCGCGAGCATTTCCGCGACCTCGTCACCATTGAGATCGTGGCCTTCCCGCAGAGCGGCATCCTGCGCTCTCCCGGCACGGCGGAGTTGCTCGACGAGGCGATCGCGCAGGGCGCGGATTTGGTAGGCGGGCTCGACCCGGTCGGGATCGACGGCGACCTCGACGCCCATCTCGACGCGATCTTCGCCATCGCCAGCCGGCGCGGGGTTGGTGTCGACATCCACCTGCATGATGGCGGCGACGCCGGGTTGGCGCAGATCCTCGCGATTGCCTCCCGCACCGAAGCGGCAGGCCTGCAGGGCAAGGTCGCGGTCAGCCACGCCTTCGCCCTGGGCTCGGTCTCGACCGACAGCGTCACCCGTGCTGCTGATATTCTCGCCCGAGCCGGCGTCGCCATCATGAGCCACGGTCCCGGCGGCGCGACCATCCCGCCGCTGAAACTTCTGCGCGACCATGGTGTCGAAGTGTTCGGCGGCTCAGACAACATCCGCGACGCCTGGTCTCCGTTCGGCAACGGCGACATGCTGGAGCGCGCCATGCTGATCGGCTACCGCGCCAATTTCCGCCACGACAATGAACTCGCGCTCGCCTTCGACATGGTGACGGCCGCCGGGGCACGCGTGCTGGGCCTCGCTGACTACGGGCTGCAGGTCGGCGGTCCAGCGGACTTCGTGACGGTCAAGGCCACAACGCTCGCCGAAGCCGTCGCCACCCGCAAACGCCGCAGCCTCGTGGTCAAATCAGGCCGCATCATCGCGAAAGACGGGGTGCTGCTTTAGGCCGCCTGCGCCGCCTTGACCGGTCCCCACGACTTCACCACCGGCAGGACCTCCTTGGCGAACAGCTTCAGCCCACGTTCGCTCACCTCGTAGGGCGTGCCGCCGAAGCGGAAGGACACGTTCATCTCGAAGTCGCCCAGCAGTTTGCGGCGTGCTTCGAGGTTGCGCAGGATCTTGTCCGGCGTACCCCAGGAGGCCGCCTGCATGAAGCCCGTGACGGCGCCCTCGAGGCCGCTCTTGCGCGCGATCTCAGCCTTCTGCTGGTAGGAGTCGTAGCCCTTCACCGTCTTGAAGTGCTCGCCGAGAAACTCGTAGTGGTGGAAATTGCTCTCGACGAACTTGCCCTGATACTGCCGGGCCTCGTCCTCGATTGTCGCGGCGTCGGGCCCGCAGACGCAGAACTCGGTCAGCATCACCCGCGGCGGCTCGGTACCATGATACTTGCGATGCAGTTCGCGGCCCTTCTCGATCATCGGCGCCCGCATTTCCCAGGGCCGGTCGGCGAACATCACCATGTGGACGCCGAGCCTGGCCGCCGAGTCGATCGAATCCTCACTCGACGCCACGGCGTAGATGCGACCGTCGAAAGAGTGCTGCGGCCGCGGCCTGATCTCGACGCGGGGCTGCTTGTAGTACTTGCCGTCGCCTTCCATGAAGCCGGTCTTCAGTGCCTCGACGATCATGGGCGCGGCCTCGTCGAAACGGCCGCGCGATTCGTCCATGCTGAGGCGGAAGGCGTTGAACTCGCGCCGCGCCAGGCCGCGCCCCATGCCAAGCCGCAGCCGCCCCTTGCTCAACAGGTCGAGCACAGCGGCATTCTCAGCGACACGCAACGGGTCGTGCCATGGCAGGATGACGGCCGCGGTGCCCACGTCGATGTTCGGGCACAGCGCCGTCAGGTAGGTCATCAGCGCAAGATTGTCAGGGACGAACGAATAGTCGTTGAAGTGATGCTCCGCCGACCACAGGCAGTCGAAGCCCGAGTCCGCCGCGATCCGGGCCAACCGGATCTCCTCGTCCCATACACGCTGGTCGGAGCAGTTCTCCCAACCATAGTTGGTGAAGACCATCATCATGCCAACGTCCATCGGACTTCCTCCGCGTTCTTGTTTGACGAAATGTTTTCACGCGACCGCCGCCCCGGCAAGCCTTCGGGTGCCATCCGGCCCTCGCCCTGATCGCAGAGCGGTGGTAAAGCCGCGCTCGTTTTCGCGTCGGGGCGGACAATGGCATCGCGTCAGGCCGTGCTCGGCATGGAGCAGGCTTCCTTCTTCTACGGCTCGGGCCGCGTCTTCGAGAACGTGTCGTTCCTGCTGGACGATGCGCGCACGGCGCTGGTCGGCGAGAACGGTGCGGGCAAGTCGACCCTGCTCAAGTGCCTGACCGGCGTGCTCGAACTCAATGCCGGCCAGGTGGTCCGCTCGCGCGGCCTCCGCATCGGACAGGTGCCGCAGGACGTGCCCGAAGGCCTCGCCGCGCACTCCGTCCGCGAGGTGCTGGGCCAATCGCTGGTCAAAGTCGGACAGGACGGCGAGGACTGGCGCATCGACGTGCTGGTCGACGAGATCGGCATCGATCCGGAGAAGCTCGACCAGCCGTTCGGCACGCTCTCCGGCGGCTGGCAGCGGCTGATGCTGATCGCGGCGGCGGCGCGGCTGGAAGAGCCCGACATCCTGATCCTCGACGAGCCGACCAACCATCTCGACCTCGCCAACATCAACACCCTGGAGCGCTGGCTGACCGACGAGTTCTCCGTGCCGATGCTGATCGTGAGCCACGACCGGGAATTCCTCGACCGGGTGACCGAGCGCACGCTGTTCCTGCGCGCCGACGGCGTCCATGCCTTCAGGACGCGCTTCTCGATCGCCCGCGAGGAGCTGCTGCGCCGCGACGCCACCGCGGCGGCGCGGGCGCGGCAGGAGGATCGCGAGATCAAGCGGCTGGAGCAGGCCGCGGCACGCTACAAGGTCTGGGCGGTCAAGAATCCCGACCTCAACAAGCGCAAGAACGCTGTCGAAACCCGTATCGCCCGCATCGAAAAGGAGCGCACCCAGACCTATGTCGCGCGCGAACGCCGGCTTGAACTGGCCGACGGCGACATCGACGCCAGGGTAGCGCTGCGCCTGTCAAACCTCGACATCACCGTGCCGGGATCGGGGCGCAAGCTGATCGGCATCGACCGGCTGGCCATTGCGGCCGGCGAGCGCGTCGCCCTGCTCGGCACCAACGGCACCGGCAAGTCGACCCTGCTCGCCGCGCTGGCCGCCGCCTACGAGCCCGGCCGCGAACACTATGACGGACAGGCCGCCGTGCGCTTCAATCCGGCCTGCCGGCTGGTCTATTTCGACCAGGCGATGAGTGCACTGCCAGTCACGACCAGGATTCTCGACTATGTGGTCGAGGCTGAGGGCGTCACCGAGAAGGACGCGATCCGCCATCTCGCCGGCGCGGGCTTCGCCTTCGTGCGCGTGAAGGAGCCGATCGGCGTGCTGAGCCACGGCGAGCGCGCGCGGCTCGTGTTCCTCAAGATGAAGCTGCTGCGCCCGAACTTCTACGTGCTCGACGAACCGACCAACCATCTCGACATCGAGGGCCAGGAAGACCTGGAGGAACAGCTCGAGAAGAGCGACGTGTCGTGCATTTTCGTGAGCCACGATCGCTTCTTCACGCGCACCGTGGCGACCCGCTGCCTCGAGATCCGCAAGGGCCGCCTGGTCGAAACCGACGACGCCGACGCCTTCTTCGATTCGCAGGCCTGACCGTCGCTCAGGCGGCGT